>CAYNOE010000054.1:10201-14491 GCA_964398745.1 uncultured Lachnobacterium sp. | reverse complement strand
GCATCCTCATATTTCATGTCGCGTATAATTAATTCTTCCTGTGAAAAATAAACCATGTAAAACCTCCGGTAATTCTTATTTATCCCGCTGTTCATTTCCTGGAAACAAACATAAATGCAGGTATTTGAACAGATTTGCCATTCGTAATGAACTTCCTTTTCATGTATTGTAACATATTATAAACAAACTTTGTGTACAAAATGAAAAATGTGATATTGGCGTTACCTTATGGGGCTATTTTAGGCTTTGTGAATACCGCAAAACGGTATGGATTACAAATGGTACATGATTGTTACAAAGTGGCGCAAAAGATAAGATGAGCACTACAACCTTGATTTCTTATCCGGTTTTGGATATAATATTATCTAATCAGGATTTACAAAATTATGATTAGAGGTTGGGGCTTGTATATGTTTATTGGCAGGGAAGCGGAACTTAAATTTTTAAATGATAAATATGAGGAAAACAGGGGGCAGCTTGTCGTTCTTTACGGCAGGCGCCGTGTCGGAAAAACCGAAACGCTCAGGGAGTTCTGTAAAGGTAAACCGCATGTTTTCTATTCCTGTACACAGAGTACCGATAAAGTGCAGCTTTCCAAGTTTTCAAAACAGATATTTAAGGAGGACATTCCTGCGAAACGCTATATTTCCGAGTTTTCGGACTGGGAAAGTGCTTTCCGCTCTGTGCTTGATTTTCCCTATGGGGACAGGAAAAAGCTGCTGGTAATAGATGAGTTTCCCTATATTTGCAGAGGTAATAAAAGTATCCCTTCTGTTTTGCAGAATCTCTGGGACGCAGAACTGAAAGACAGTAATGTGATGATCATTCTTTGCGGCAGCGCAATGAGTTTTATGGAAAAAGAACTGCTTGCAGAAAAAAATCCCCTTTACGGCAGAGCGACCGGTATTTATAAAATGACAAAAATGGGTTTTTATGATGCAGTCAGGTTTTTTCCGGACTATACGGACAGGGACAAGGTGCTGGTATATTCGATTCTTGGTGGGATTCCGCATTATCTGCGTCAGTTTAGACCGGAATTATCCCTTGCAGAAAATATAAAGAAGAATATCCTTACAAAAGGCTGCGTCCTGTACAGTGAAGTGGATTTTCTGCTTCACCAGGAGCTTCGTGAAACTCCAATCTATAACTCCGTTATCGAGGCAGTGGCACTTGGCAATACAAAACTCAACGATATCAGTCAGAAATCTCTTATCGGGGATACCTCAAAAACAAGCGTGTATCTAAAAAACCTGATTGAACTCGGTATTGTGGAACGGGAATTTTCTGTTGATTCCAAAGTGAAGGAAAAGTCGAACGGGAGCAGGGGAAGCTACCGGCTGACCGATAATTTTTTTCGTTTCTGGTATGCCTTTGGATTTACAAATTTTTCCCAGCTCGAGGATGGGGATGCTGACGGTGTGTATGAGTATGTGATTGCTCCCGCGTTACATGAGTTTGCATCTTTTGCATTTGAGGATGTCTGCAGGGAATTTGTAAAAGAGCTTCAAAAGAAAAATGCCCTGCCTTTCCGTTATTCCAGAATGGGACGGTGGACAGGAAAGACCACGGTCAGGGATAAGGATGACGCAGGAGGTTTGAGAACAGCGGAAACAGAGATAGACCTGCTCGGTATTGGCAGTGACGCAAAGGAATATCTGGTCGGTGAGTGTAAGTTTAAGAACACACCGTTTAACTATTCTGAATATCTTGATGTTAAAACAAAGCTGACATCGCTTAAGGATACGTCAAAACTTTATTATGCATTGTTTTCCGAATCCGGTTTTGACGATAAGATTACGGCGGAAGCAGAGAATAAAAGTAATCTTCTGCTTTACAGTCTGGAACAAATTGTAAATTTGTCCTGATATTACCTGCGAATAAAACAGGAGAAACTGCAAAGGTATACATAAGCAGCTTTTCCCTTTCATAAGTATATGTTAAACCGGGTTAATGAGAGGGAATTGTTATTTATGGACAGCAAAAATCTGATGGTTAATAACTGCAGCATGGAAGCGGTAAGGCCGATTATGATGGCACTGCCGTATCCGCCGGTACAGGTAAGGGGCAAAAACCAGAAATATGCGGATTTATTAGGTGTTGATTACTGCGGCTCTGTGTCAGAGCTGTCAGCAATTTTACAGTACATCAATAATGAAAACCGCATGTCCTGTGAACACTGTCCGCTGGCGCAGACGATTCTTGGGATTGCAATGGCGGAAATGATCCATCTGCAGAAGCTGGGGGAACTTATTTGTTTACTGGGCGGAAATATCTGTTTTGAAACCAGAAAGGATGGGCTGTGGTCTCCGTCCTGCCTGAGTGCATCCCGCAGATGCTGCGGGCAGACCTGGAGTCTGAAAAGGCAGCAATACGGCAGTACAGAATCCATATCAACGCCATAGCGGATGACTGTGTGAATGCGGTGCTAAGAAGGATTATACTGGATGAGGAATACCATATCATGATTCTGCAGGCGCTGATGAAAAACGGGTACGGAATATGAAATTAGTGTAACGCGAAAAGGCGCATGGTCAAAGATTACTGTTCCATGAGCCTTTTTGCTGTTTTGTGGTACATTGACATTAATGGGCGCATTGGATATAATCAAATCAATAAAAATAGGAAGGAAAAGGCGATGAAAAAAACACCGGATTATGACAACGTTTTCAAAACCATGAAGACAAAACACAAAAGGCTGTTTATTTCTGTAATCAACGAGGTATTCGGGAAGGACTATCCCATGGATACGGGGGTTTTGCTTCTGCCTTCAGAAGGATTTCTGACCGAAAACGGTACGCAGGACGGGAGTAAGGATATTGAGGGACAGGTTTCCGATTTTCTGATAAAAATCGGGGATGAGGTTTACCTTCTGGAGTGCCAGAGCTACGATGATGACAGCATGGCAATCAGGATTGCTGAATATGCTTTCATCGTTGCAAGGCAGCATGCTGTCTGGGGCAACGGACATGTTGTCATTCCGATGCCGCAGTTTGCAGTTATTTATGTTAAAAGGACGGAAAAGACACCGGAAAAAACCGTTATTACATTCACTTTCCCGGACGGGCAGTCCGTGAATTATGAATCAGATAATGTGCTTCTGGATAAAATGACAAAGGAATACATCGTGGAAAAACGACTGTTTCCCTACATCCCGTTTTACATTGCAAGGTATGAAAAGGATATCATATCCGGAAACAGCATTGAAAGGGCTGTGGAGGACCTGGAATATTTCAGGGATGAGATGGTCCGCCTGCATGGGGAAGGGGAATTGTCGGATGATGAAATCGTAGACCTTATGGGATTCGTGAACACCATTATTACACATATTACAGATGGCAATAAAAATGAGGAAAGGCTGGTGGGAATTATGGGTGGAACCGTAATAGAAACAGAATCTGAAAAACTGATACGCCGTGGTGAAACACGGGGCATGCAGCAGGGGATGCAACAGGGTATGCAGCAGGGCCGGATACAGATGCTTATAGAAATTGGGAGGGAAGACGGTCTTGATGATGCCGTCATATTAAAGAAACTCAGGGATAAAACGGGACTGTCCGCAGAACAGGCAGCCGCATACCTGAAGCAGTATGGCAGATGAAGCAAAAAAGAGCTTCCGGCGGGAGCTCTTTTTTGTAGTATGACGGAATGATTTAAAATAAAAAAAGTTATACATATGGAATGCGAAGGAGTTATGAATCATGGACAATCAGACAATGATGCAGTATTTTGAGTGGTATCTGCCAAAAGACGGACAGCACTGGAAACGGCTGGAGGAGCAGGCGGCAGCGCTTAAAAAAGCCGGAATTAATATGGTATGGCTTCCGCCTGCCTATAAGGGTGCGGCAGGAAGCAGCAGTGTCGGCTATGATGTGTATGATATGTATGATCTGGGCGAATTTGACCAGAAGGGAACGGTTGCGACAAAGTACGGAACGAAAGAAGAGTATCTTCGTGCCGTGGAGCAGTTACAGAAGAACGGGATTACTGTAATCTGCGATGTTGTCCTTAATCACCGCATGGGAGCGGACGGGACGGAGGATGTCATGGTCTGTGAGGAGCTTGGAACCGACCGCAACCAGGATATCGGAGAGCAGCAGATCCGGGCGTGGACGAAGTATGATTTTCCCGGCAGGGCGGGAAAATACTCTGGTTTCCGGTGGAATGTGTCCCACTTCAGCGGAACAGACTGGGACGACGGAGCAAAGCGGGGCGGCATTTTCCGTTTTGCCGGAAAGAACTGGAACCGGGAAACGGATACGGAGAACGGAAGCTATGATTACCTGATGGGCG
>CAYNOE010000054.1:0-10101 GCA_964398745.1 uncultured Lachnobacterium sp. | reverse complement strand
AACTGGAACCGGGAAACGGATACGGAGAACGGAAGCTATGATTACCTGATGGGCGCCGATCTGGATACCGATCATCCTGAGGTAATCAGGGAAACGCATGACTGGGGCAAATGGTATCTTGACACCGTACATATGGATGGACTGCGGCTGGACGCGGTTAAGCACATCGGTTTTGATTTTTACAGGGAATGGATAAAAGATATGCGTGCTTACAGCAAAAAGCCGCTCTTTATTGTCGGGGAGTACTGGACGCCGGAAATTGGGAAGCTGACACATTATCTGGATGTGACGGAGCGAAGCTTAAGCCTTTTTGATGTGCCGCTGCATTTTAAATTCTTAAGGGCTGCCACCTCGGACGGCAATTTCGACATGCGTACACTTTATGATGATACGCTGACCGGCGCAGATCCTAAGCATGCGGTGACGTTTGTCGATAACCATGATACACAGCCTGGACAGGCACTCTGTTCGTTTATTCCGGAATGGTTCAAACCCCACGCTTATGCGCTGATTCTGCTTCGGGCAGCCGGAATCCCCTGCGTTTTTTACGGGGATTATTACGGGATTTTGCACGATGGAGTTTCAGGTGTTGCCGAACTGCCGGCTCTCCTTAAAATCCGGGAGTGTTTTGCCTATGGTGAGGAGCATCTGTATTTTGATGATGCTTCGCTGGTGGGATTTACCAGAGAGGGTGATGCAGGGCATGAGGCTTCCGGTACTGCAGTTCTTATGACAGACAGCATTGGGGGAAGCAAAAGGATGTATGCCGGGACCAGGCTGGCGGGCTGCCGGATGGTGGATGCCATGGGAAAAAGGCAGGAAACCATCATCATCGGGGAGGATGGCTGGGGCGAATTCTTTGTGGACGATGGCTCGGTGTCCGTGTGGGTTATAAAAGAAGGCGAAGGAGGAAAATCATGATTATTCAGAAATTTCAAAATGGCATTAATACCGGGGGCTGGCTTTCCCAGTATGAATTTACTGCAAAAGAGCCGCTTACTGAAGAAAAGCTTTTAGAACATTTTGACACATTTATTACGGAACAGGATATCCGGCAGATTGGAAAATGGGGATTTGACCATATTCGTCTGCCTGTGAGCGGATATCTTTTGTATGACAGGGAAAAGAAGCAGATTAAACCGGAAATCATGGCATATATTGACAGGTGCGTTTTATGGTGCGCTGCATACGGGCTTAATATGGTGCTGGACCTGCATGACCTCTGGGGAAATGTTTACGGTGCCATGGATACGGTAATGCCGCTTCTGGAGGATGAAAAACTGAAAGATAATTTTTACCGGATCTGGGAGGAGCTTGCGCAGCATTTCAGGGGGAAAGAAACCGGTATTACGGTCATGTTTGAACTGTTAAATGAAGTTTCGGATGCTTCGGGATATCTCTGGAACCGGATGTATAAGGAAGCTGTAAAAAGAATCCGCTCAATTGACAAAGAGCGTCCCATACTGGCAGGCAGCAACGCGCAAAACAGTGTTTCATATCTTTCACAGCTTGATTTACTGGAGGATGAAAACGTGTGCTATAATTTTCATTTTTATGAGCCGCTGGTATTTACACACCAGAAAGCGCACTTTTCCGAAGAACTGAAGGAATTTAACCAGACGGTGACTTATCCCGGGGATATTTCCGGATTCCGGGATTATCTTAAAAAGCATCCGCAGTACCAGATGAAATATGCGCTGACTGCAGAAGAAACGGTAAATGACAGGGCGTTAATGGAAAGGCTTTTAGAACATGCCCGTAAATTTGCGGCTTATTCCGGCTGCCAGCTTTACTGCGGGGAGTTTGGCGTAATTGATTCCGCGCCGCCGGAAGAAGCCGCCAAATGGCTGCGCGACCTGACCGGGATATTTGCTGACTGCAGAATCGGGCATGCGCTCTGGAATTACAAGGGGCTGGATTTCGGACTGCTGGATCTGGATGGAAATGTGGTTTCCAGGGAAATTACAGATGCTGTAACCGTTAATTAAATAGCATAAAACAGGGGGGAGCGATAAGCTCCCTTTTTGTATAGGAAAAACCTATAACCGGTAAAAGAGAAATAAAATTATACAAATGCCGGATAATGTGGTAAGATAGAAACTGTATTAATTGATTACATATAGGAAAAGTAGGAAAAAGACAAGGAGACTTTACAATGACGCTGGTTCAGTTAAAATACGCAATTACGGTTGCAGGGGAAAATTCCTTAAATGATGCGGCGCATAAGCTGTTTATCGCACAGCCGAGCCTTTCTTCGTCCATCCGCTCGCTGGAAAAAGAACTGGGGTTTGACCTGTTCATACGCTCGAAAAGCGGAATTAAGCTGACGGCAAAGGGCGCAGAGTTCATTGGTTATGCCAAATCCGTGATGGAACAGTATGAGCTTCTGGACGCCAGATATATTTCGCAGACAAATGTAAAAAAGCGGTTTGGCGTTTCCATGCAGCATTATACGTTTGCGGTAGATGCGTTTGCGAAGCTGGTCATGCAGTACGGGATGAACGAATATGAGTTCGAGGTACATGAAACCAAAACCGCTGAGGTCATCAAAAACGTAAAAAACCAGAAAAGCGAGATAGGAATTTTGTATCTTGACAATTATAACAGGAATGTACTTACGAAAATCTTTTCGGAGTCGGGCGTAAAATTTGAACCGCTGTTTGACTGCGGAATCTATGTCTATATGAGCAAAAGGCATCCGCTTGCAAAAAAAGAAGTTCTTACGCTGGAAGAATTAGGGGAATATCCGTGTCTTGCATTTGACCAGGGGGAGCAGAATTCGTTTTACTTTGCGGAAGAGGTTTTAAGCACATACCAGTACAAGCGGTTTATCCGGGCAAGCGACAGGGCCACGCTTTTAAATCTGATGGTCCGGCTGAACGGATATACACTGTGTTCCGGCATTATCTGCGAGGACTTAAACGGGGAGGAATACTGCGCGGTAAAGCTGGACTCGGATGAAAAAATGACGATTGGGTATATTTCCAGAAAAGACGCACCCTTAAGCGTAATCGGGAAAAAATATCTTGAGGAAATAACAAAATACCAGGAAAAAATTTTAGAATAGGAAGGTATAAAAATGTCAAGAGGAATTGAAACAAAATGCCTGCATCTGGAAGAAGAGGAAGGCAGCATAAAACATTACGGAAGCATCAGTTATCCAATCTACCAGACGGCGACTTATGCGCATCCGGCTGTTGGACAGAGTACGGGCTTTGATTACAGCAGGCTGCAGAATCCGACAAGGGAACATCTGGAAAAGGTAGTAGCATCACTGGAAAACGGAACGGATGCTTTTGCGCTTACAACAGGGATGGCGGCCATTACCCTGATGATGGAGCTTTTTTCGCCCGGAGACCATCTGGTTGTGGATGCGGACCTTTACGGCGGGAGTATCCGTCTGTTTGAGAATGTGTCAAAGAAAAATAAAATCTCATTTTCAAGCATTGACTGTTTCAGGGAAGATGTGGAAAGCTATATTAATGAAAATACAAAGGCAGTTTACATAGAAACGCCGACCAACCCTATGATGAATGTGACGGATATTGCCGCGCTTTCTGAAATTACAAAAAAACACGGAATCCTTCTGATAGTCGATAATACATTTTTGTCCCCGTATTTCCAGAATCCGCTGGAGCTGGGAGCTGATATCGTCGTTCACAGCGGAACCAAGTTTCTAGGCGGGCATAATGACACGCTGGCGGGGTTTTTAGTTACGGCAAGGGAAGATATCAGTGAAAGGCTTCGCTTTTTAATTAAAACAACCGGGGCAGGGCTTGCACCGTTTGACTGCTGGCTGATTTTAAGGGGGATTAAAACACTTGGAATCCGTATGGAAAAAGCACAGGAAAACGCAATGGAAATTGCAGAATGGCTGAAAAAACAAAAAGCAGTTACTAAGGTAATTTATCCGGGCCTGCCGGAGCATCCGGGGCATGAAATCATGAAAAAACAGGCAAGGGGCTTTGGTGCGATGATTACGTTTCAGTTAAAGAGCAAAGAATTTGCACTGGCGGTTCTGGAAAAAGTGAAAATGATAAAATTTGCGGAAAGCTTAGGCGGTGTGGAAACGCTGATTACCTATCCGGCCACACAGACACATGCGGATGTTCCAAAGGAAATCCGTGAAAAGAACGGAATTACCGAAAGCACATTAAGGCTTTCCACGGGCATTGAGGATATAAAAGATTTAATTGCGGAACTGGAACAGGTATTTTTGGAAGCGGAAAAAGGAGAATAAAAATGGCAGAACGAAATCTTGATTTTGACCGGGTTATCAACCGGAAAAATACCAGGTGCCTGAAGTATGATTTTGCAAAAAGACGCGGTATGCCCGAGGATGTGCTGCCCCTCTGGGTGGCGGATATGGATTTTGAAACCTCTTCTTATATAGAAGATGCACTTATTGCACGGGCAAAGGAGGGGATCTTCGGTTACAGCGAGGTGCAGACGCCGTATTTTGAAATTGTAAAAGACTGGATGAAAAGGCATCACGGCTGGGAGCCAAAGGAGCAGTGGCTGGTTAAAACGCCCGGAGTCGTGTTTGCGCTTGCGATGGCGGTTAAGGCATATACAAATCCGGGGGACGGGGTTTTAATCCAGCTTCCGGTGTATTATCCGTTTTCGGAGGTTATCCGTGACAATGGAAGAAAAGTGGTCAGCAACACCCTTTACCTCGGGGAGGATAACCGCTATCATATTGATTTTGAGGATTTTGAGCAGAAGATTATAAAAGAAAATATCCGTCTGTTTTTCCTCTGCAGTCCGCACAATCCGGTGGGGCGCGTATGGACAAGGGAAGAGCTGGAAAAAATGGGGGACATCTGTCTAAAGCACGGTGTTCTTGTGGTGAGTGACGAAATTCATCAGGATTTTGTGTTTTCGGGAAAACATCTGGTGTTTGCCAGTTTAAAGCCGGAATATGAAAAGATCAGCATTGTATGTACCTCGCCGAGCAAAACCTTTAACCTTGCGAGTATGATGATGTCCAATATTTTTATACCGGACAGGGAAATACGGCATAAGTTTAAAAAAGAACTGGACGCCGCCGGAACAAGCCAGCTCGGGGTTATGGGGCTTGTCGCCTGCGAAGCTGCATACAGTAAAGGGGAAGAGTGGTATAATGCAATGCTTTCCTATGTCAGGGAAAATATTTTGTTTACGGAAAAATATGTGCAGGAGAATCTGCCGGGGGTTCGCATGGTAAAATTGGAGGGCACCTATCTTATCTGGCTGGATTTCAGGGAAAAAGGGTTTAGCGTGGATGAACTGGACGGGCGTATTATCCATAAGGCAAAGCTCTGGCTTGACAGCGGAAGGATTTTCGGGGACAGCGGAAACGGTTTCCAGCGCATTAATGCTGCCTGTCCCAAAAGCGTGCTTGCAATGGCATTAGACAGGATAAAAGATGCACTTGCATAAAAGATAGGAAAAAGCTATAACATATAAAAGAAAATATCTATTTCCATTAATGGAAAAAGTTGTTGACAAGACAAGAAGTACCATGTATAATCGGTAACATAGTAAAAACCTATAAAACCTATTAGATAACTAGGAATAGATGTAAAACGGAGGTAATGATTATGAGTCAGGTAAAAGAAAGCGCACTGGAGTTAATTGGCAAAACACCAATACTGAAGCTGAACAGATACGCAAAAAAAGCAGGCGTTACAAATGCAACCATTCTTGCGAAGCTGGAGTATTTAAATCCGGCAGGTTCTGTAAAGGACCGTATTGCACTTGCAATGATTGAGGATGCGGAAAAGAAAGGAACGATTAAAGAGGGAGCAACGATTATTGAGCCAACCAGCGGAAATACCGGAATCGGGCTGGCAGCAGTTGCGGCAGCAAAGGGCTACCGTGCCATCCTTACCCTGCCGGATACCATGAGTGTGGAGAGGAGGAACCTCTTAAAGGCATACGGCGCAGAACTGGTGCTGACCGAGGGTGCAAAAGGAATGAAGGGGGCGATTGCAAAGGCGGAGGAGCTTTCAAAAGAAATTGAGGGAGCCGTCATTTTAGGACAGTTCGTTAATCCGGCAAACCCTGCAGTACATAAGGCAACGACCGGACCGGAAATCTGGGAGCAGACGGATGGAAAAGTGGATATTTTTGTAGCAGGCGTTGGTACCGGAGGAACGGTTACCGGTGTCGGTGAATTCTTAAAGGAAAAGAATCCGGATGTTAAGGTTGTGGCTGTGGAACCGGCAGGAAGTCCTGTCCTTTCAAAGGGAACACCGGGCGCGCATAAAATTCAGGGAATTGGCGCAGGTTTCGTACCGGAAGTTTTGAATACGAAAGTTTATGATGAAATCATTGCAATTGAAAATGAGGATGCATTTGCAGAAGGAAAAGCGCTGGCAGTCAGCGAGGGAATCCTTGCGGGAATTTCTTCCGGCGCGGCCTTAAAGGCAGCATCCATTCTTGCAGCAAGACCGGAAAATGCAGGAAAGACCATTGTTGCGCTGCTTCCGGATTCAGGCGACCGCTATCTGTCCACACCGCTTTTTAACAATAACTAAAATAGGTAATTGCGAAACTCTGTTTTCACTAATATCCGTTGTGCAATATAAACAAATCAACGCAGGCACGTTTGCACTGCTTGTCGCTCGCAGCGGTGCTAAGCTCGAAAAGACCTCGCTAAGCACCGGCGGCTCCAAAGCACCTTGCTTATGATATTGTCTATATTGCGCAACCGGGTTTTGGGAATAAGGAGTTTCGCAATTGCCTGAATCACTAAAACGGGCAGGGAGGAAACGGCGGATGGATGAAGCGGGCAGCAGGCAGGTTCTGGCAACATCCCATGTGAATACGCTTGAAAAACTGCTTGCTGGTATGAAATATGGAAGTATTACATTAATTATCCAGGATGGAAAAATCATCCAGATAGACAAAACAGAAAAATACAGAATACAAAATTAAAAGAACTGACTGGAAAACCAGAGGTTTTTGTAACAGGAAATGCGGCGGCGGCCGGGTTTCATGTTATAAATTCCTCTGGTTTTTTATATTACACACAGTGCCGTGGCCGCTGGAATGGCATAGGTTTGCAAAACTGAAGTTGGTGGTTCGAGTCCATCCGGCACAACTGGCAGGATTTTACTGCCGTAAATTGATTACCGGTATTACCAGATGGAGATTAATATGAGCAATACATACAAAGATTTACAAAACTCCCATCCATGCTTTGGGGGACAGAAAAATAATGTGGGCAGGATTCATCTTCCGGTCAGTCCGGGCTGCAACATTGCCTGCAGGTTCTGTGACAGGGTAATAAATGATGTAGAGGACAGACCGGGCGTTACCTCGAAGGTAATTACGCCGGAGGAGAGTCTGGAGGTATTGAAGAAAGCGCTGGAAATCTGTCCGGAAATTACTGTAGCGGGAATCGCAGGGCCGGGGGATACGCTTGCATCGGATTATGCCCTGCAGACTTTTCGCGGGGTGAAAGAAAAGTTTCCCAAGCTCATTAAATGTATGAGTACCAACGGGCTGCTTTTATATGAGAAAGCGGATGAAGTCATTGATGTGGGAATTGATTCGCTGACCGTAACCGTGAATGCAGTAGATCCCGAAATCGAGGCGGGGCTGAATAAATACATTATTTACCATGGAAAAAAATACGAAGGCACAGAGGGGGCAAAGATTCTGATTGAAAACCAGCTGAAGGGAATTAAAAAGGTTGCCGCGGCAGGAATCACAATCAAGGTCAATACGGTTCTGGTGCCTGCAATTAACGGGGAACATATTGAAACCATTGCAAAAACGGTAAAGGAAGCCGGGGCAAAAATTTATAATATTATTCCGCTGATTCCGCAGTATGAACTTTCGGACCAGACACCTCCGACCTGTCCGCAGATTGATGAGGCAAGAACACGGGCATCAAAATATATTGATGTATTCCGCCACTGCCAGCACTGTCGCGCGGATGCGGTCGGCGTTCCCGGAAAATCCGAATTTGGGGACAGAATTTACCAGAGAAGACTAAATGTAAAGGAAACATTTTCACATGGCTGATACTTATAAAATAGCAGTGGCTTCAAGCGACGGAATTGTTGTCAACCAGCATTTCGGAAGGGCGGACAAATTTTATATTTATGAGACGGATGACAGCGGTGTATTCAGCCTGCTGGAAACCAGAAGTACAAAACCGGTATGTCAGGCGGGAAACCATGACGAACATACGCTGTGTGAAAACATCAGCCGTTTTACGGACTGTAAGTATCTTCTGGTAAGCAGGATTGGAAACGGTGCGGCAAACATTGCAGAGCAGGCGGGGATTACAGCGGTGGAGCTGCCCGGCATGATCGACGAATCAATAAAAAAACTTGTTTCATACGAAAAGGTGCAGAATCTGATAAGAGAAATATGAACTGTTACAAATACATGAATTATGGAAAGGATTAAAAGAGAAATGGCAGAATTAAGACAAATCGCGATTTACGGAAAAGGAGGGATTGGAAAATCCACAACTACACAGAACCTCACAGCAGGTCTGGTCGAATATGGCAAAAAGGTCATGGTAGTCGGTTGTGACCCGAAGGCGGATTCCACAAGACTGCTGTTAGGAGGACTTGCGCAGAAAACTGTTCTTGATACCATAAGGGATGAGGGAGAGGATATTGAACTTGAAAGAATTATGAGAGAGGGTTTCGGAGGAACCAGATGTGTGGAATCCGGCGGACCGGAACCGGGAGTCGGCTGCGCAGGACGTGGAATTATTACCTCAATTAATATGCTTGAAAATCTCGGTGCGTATACAGAGGATCTGGATTATGTATTTTATGACGTTTTAGGCGATGTTGTCTGCGGCGGATTTGCGATGCCAATCCGTGAAGGAAAGGCAAAAGAAATTTATATCGTTGCCAGCGGGGAAATGATGGCGCTGTATGCGGCAAATAATATTGCAAAAGGAATTAAGCGTTATGCAAAAACGGGCGGGGTAAGGCTCGGCGGCATTATTTGTAATTCAAGAAACGTGGACAGGGAACTGGATTTGCTGCGTGCATGGGACCAGGATACACCTTTGAGGTATCGCGTGTGTTGAATGAGCTTGGAATCGAAGTAGTATGGGCGCTTGCATGGCATTATGACAAAAAGTATGAAAACGGGGATGTTCCGCCATCCATGAAATATCTTCTGGATAATGATATTGATTTTGAAGCAAGCGTTGCAGACCAGCAGAATTTTGAGGTGATGAATATTCTGCATAAATACCAGCCGGATCTGTATCTTTCCAGACATCCGGGTTCCACGGTCTGGGCAATCAAGAATGGAACGCCTGCGGTATATGTGGCGGATGAATATATGATTTTCGGCTATAAGCATACGCTGGAATTTGCCCGCACAATACTGGATACCATCCGTAACCGGAACTTTGAACAGAATCTGGCAAAGAGGGTAAAACTTCCATATACAGACTGGTGGTATAACCGGAATGTAGGCACATTCTTAGAGGAGGCAAAGAAGTAATGGCAAAATTATTAGACAAGCAGAGATATAAATGTGCCCTGGGTGCGATGCAGACCGTACAGGCAATTACAAGGGCAGTACCGGTACTGCATTCCGGACCCGGGTGCGCACAGAAGCTTTCGGACGGAACCGGTAGTTCGGGCTATTTTTCCCCGAATATTTTTCCGTGTACCAGTATCAACGAAAAGGACGTGGTATTCGGCGGCGTAAAAAAATTAGAGCCGACGATTGAAAATGCCCTGAAGGTCATTGACGCGGATTTATATGTGGTGCTGACCGGATGTATTCCGGAAATTGTGGGTGATGATACGGCGGAAGTGGTAAGCAGGTTTGAGGATGCGGATAAACCGGTTATTTATGCCTCCACTGCCGGATTTAAGGGCAACAATTACATCGGACATGAGCAGGTCATTGATGCAATTATTACACAGTATTTAAAAAAATCTGATGAAAAAGAAAAAGGGCTGGTCAATCTCTGGGCGGATGTTCCGTATCAGGATTTGTTCTGGCTCGGAAATATCAGGGAACTGGAAAAGCTTTTGAAAGAAATCGGGCTTACACCGAATACAATTTTCGGTTATAACCGCGGAATTGAAAATATTGATAAAATTCCAAAGGCGGAATTTAACC
>CAYNOE010000053.1:0-14697 GCA_964398745.1 uncultured Lachnobacterium sp. | reverse complement strand
TGACCACGTCTGATATGAAAATATGCTTTGAATAGATAATATCATTTTATTGGCCAAAATTCAAGAAAATATTTCCCTTAGTGGAGAAAAGGTGTTTTTCCATAATTTCATAGACCAATACCGTACCATTTCCAGCAGACAATTCTTTATGCATCATAGTCTTATAGCCTTTGTGTTCATAAAAACAGGCTGCCGCAAGTGAAGAGTCTAAAACAGCGGTATTGTAGCTGGCAGCGATTTCCATTTCCAGATGCTGCATAATTGTGCTGCCATATCCGTTTTTCTGCAAGCCGGGAACTACAAACAGCCTTTTAATATGATTTTCTTCACATGTACCTGTTCCCACTAAACAGTTATCCACCGACAAAACTTTTACAATACCCTTTTGGATATCAGAAGCAATATTTTCCTCTGAGTGAAGGCTGCAGAAAAATTCTGTAATTTCCTTTGGATAGTACAGGGGATAAACTGTCTTTATAGTATTCTGGACTAACTGGTAAATCTGTTTTGTGTGCTCTGTGCCTGCGGTTATCAGTCTCATAATATACACCTCCTATTTCCATTATAGCTGTGGGTTAAAAGGAAAACAATAGTAGAATTCCCTATTGACTTTAAGCGTACAACGTGTTATCTTATAAAAAAGATAACACGTTGTACGCTTAAAAGGGAGGAACCATGCAGCAGACATCCGACTACGAATTAGAACTTATGAAGGTCATCTGGAGCAGCGGGGGGACTGCGTTGTATGCAGAAATTGCAGAGACCCTGGGGAAAAAGGGAATGAACTGGACAAAAAACACAATTATCACCCTGCTTTCCAGACTGGTCGAAAAAGGCATGTTAAAAACAAACAAAATCGGACACCGCAACAAATACACAGCCGTTGTTTCGGAAAACGAATACCGGACCGCGCAGACAGAAGCGTTTCTTGGAAAAGTTTACGAAGGGAATGCCAAAGGGCTGGTTGCCATGCTGATCCAGAAAGAATGGCTGTCGGCAGAAGAGTATGAAGAATTAAAACAGCTGACAGGAGGAACGGATAATGCATGAGAGCATGAAATTACTGTTGTCGCTTTCCGCATCCGGCACGTTTTTAATGTTTCTTTTGTTTCTTTTTCGACCGCTGTATGAGAAGCGTCTGGGCTATGGCTGGCAGTATTATATCTGGCTCATTGTGGCGCTTCGGCTGCTGCTTCCGTGGACACTGGACTTAGGGGTTCATGTGACACTGCCGGAAAGTCGGCTGGATAACAGCGGGATATCGGCCAGTGCACCGGAATCAGAACCCGCAGAGGTTCTCCGAACCAGAAATGAGCAGGAGAAAGCAGTTTTGGAACCTGCCCGTCTGCAGTTTTCCAAACAGTTTCGGAAGGGGATTACGTTTGTCCTGCAAAGACTGCATATTCTCTGGTTTGTGACAGCGCTGCTTCTTCTGGTTCGCAGAGTTACAGTGTACCAGGCTTTTGTAAAATATGTGGAAGCGAAAAGCAGGGCGGTCACGGATATCGGTTGTCTGGAAAAGCTGGGAACACTTATCAATCAGCATAAAATCCGGAAAAATGTTGGACTGTATACCAGCAGCCTGGTATCGTCCCCGCTTCTGGTGGGATTTTTTCATCCGCGTATCGTGCTTCCTGAAACGGAGCTTTCTGGTGCAGATCTGCATTATATCTTATTGCATGAACTGATGCATGAAAAACGCAGGGATATTCTGTATAAATGGCTTATACAGCTTGTCATGTGTCTGTACTGGTTTAATCCGTTTGTGTATCTGATGGAGAAAAAAGTCAGCGGTTTGTGTGAGCTGTCCTGCGATGAACAGGTAATCCGAAATCTGGATACAGAGGGAAAAAGAGCATACGGAAATACGTTATTAAATGCGGCTGGCGCGGGAAATTCCGTTAAAAATCCAGCGGCATCCGTGAGCCTGAATGAAAGCGGAAAACTATTGAAAGGGAGGCTGGAAGCAATTATGAATTACAGGAAAAAATCAAAAATTTCAAAAGCCGCGGCATTTGTACTTACGGTGGTATTTGTGCTTACGGCATCTGCAGCCGGTGTGTACAGGACACCGGTCAAAGCCGAAAATAAGCAAAGCAGTAAAACACAGAAAGAAGATATAAAAATCAGATATGAAAACGGAGAGTATTATATTTTTGCTAAAGGAGTTCCGGAATCCGAAAAACCTTCGGGCGGAATAACGGATGGTTCTGTAGGGCTTGTCCTTGTTGAAAAGGATGGTTATGTGACGCTTGGCCCGTATAAAAATCTGCCGGAACTTCTGGACGATGCAGGGGAACAGTGTGCAGAAATGAAGAAGGAGAAGTACTGTACAGGGAAGGAAATGAATCTGCTTCTGGAGGGGATAAAGGAAATCGAAAATGCTTATGATGCTTCTGGAAAAGCCGGTGTGATGGAATTAAATAAAGAATCCGTAGTTCTTAAAAAAGGAAAGCAGGCAACACTTAAACTGAAAGGGACAAAAAAGAAAATTACATGGAAGTCTGGCAACCGGAGCATTGCGTCTGTGGACCGGAATGGGAAAGTAACAGCAAAGAAAGCCGGAACAGCAAAAATTACGGCAGAAGTTGGAAGAATCACATTTACCTGTAAAGTGAAGGTCAAAAAAACGAACAAAGATTCTGCGACAGATTACCATGAAGTTGGAATTGAAAAAAAGAATGGTGCATATTACTATGACGGCAGACGTATCCGGCTTTTTATGGATATAAGGGCAGACAGTTCCCTGCAGCTTTTTAATTATGATTCAAGGGGAAACTATGACATTCAGATAAAACGTGATAAAAAGAACTGTATTCTTGGAATCTGGTGGCTTCCAAAGGATGAAGCGGATAAAATTATTGAGGATTATCTGGAATGACAGATTTTAAATACACTGCATATATTCTGCCCTCTTCCATGTGGAGGAAAAGCGCAGACTACCTGCGCTTTTCCTCCACATTCCTTTTAAACCCAACATAAGTAACAATAAAATAAACCAGATAAATTCCAAAAAACAATGCGATGCTTTTAAGGAAAAATATACCGGCAAAAGCCGGGACGCCCGTTGCAGTGACAAACTGTTTACTGACATATAAAATCATTTTTCCGCTGATGACCATTGCAAACAGTGCAGGGCACAGATAATAGGCAGCCAGCTGTTTTAAAATCATGCAGCGGATCTGGTTTCGTTCCAGTCCGAGCTTTGCCAGCACATCATACCGGAATCTGTATTTGGCGGAATCGCTTAGCTGCTGGACAGACAGCACGGTTACGGCGACACATACAAATACCAGACCGATATAAAACATGGGAATAATTATGGAACCCAGCATGTATTTAATTTCAGGAATCAGACTTTCCCTTGCCAGATAAACTACACTGAACGTAATAATGGTATCTGAGCCGCAGCATAAATCCGGGTTGTTGATATAGTCCATATCCAGTTCCATATCATCGTTTTCCGGTGCCAGCTTCATCAGCTTATTCTGTAAATTCACCGGGCGTGCGCCCTTTAAATCCACAGCCAGTTCCGAATAATAGGGACTCATACGTTCCAGTACTTCATCCGGTACGACAATCACATAATCCGCTCCGTTGTGTCCGTCCTGCGAAAAGTAATCAGGGATTATCCCGGCGCAGGAAAGAAAGGTATTGCCGGAAGCGTCTGCAATCTGTAAATCCTCTGGGGCATCTGTAACTTCATTGTATAACCGGGGTTTAATCTGAAAAAGATATTCCCCGGAGGTAATTTCTTTTTTCTCATAACCCAGCATCTGCCGCAGATGATTATAATCCGAAAGTCCCATATAAGTATCGTATGGATAATAGCATCCTTCGTTTAAAAGCATTTCCTTTATTTTATCTGTGTCAGGACTTCCATCGGTTTTCTGGTACATGGTTCCCCATGCCTCTAAATGTGTCAGCAACCAGGTATTCACCTGGTTGTTATTATCCGTGTAAATGTGGTACGTATAGTATTCTGCGGACGCTGTTTCTGCATTAATGACGGCTTTTTCATCAGAAAAATCATCATCTGTGTCTGCACTGTATACCAGCACGTCAAACGGAAATTTTTCCTCTAATATCGTATTTTCATATTCGCTGAACATGAAGGCAATGGAAGCGCCGAGCAGTGCGAGGGCAAACAGTGAGGTCAGTGTTCCCATTGTAAACTGCATGGTTTTTATCTTTGACGCAAACTGCCGGAGCAGAAACAGATTCTGGCCTTTGTAGACAGCATTTCCTTTTTGGCGGATATAGCAGATAATCCATGCCGACATGCCGGTATAAAACAGATAAATGGTAAGTACCAGCCCGACCAGAAAAATAATAATTTCCATGGTATCTCCAAGCCTGCCAAACACGCTCCAGAACAGTAAAATAAAAATCATGGAGAGCGGAAGGAGAATCCGTTTTCCCTTTTCATGTTTTTCTATTATTTTTTCATTCCGGCGTCTGGCTTCCATCAGTGCGTGGATATTCATTTTTCTGAACTTATGCCTGCAGCGGATTAATGCCAGCAGATAACAGCCGAAGTAACAAAGAGCCGTCATCAGAAAGGTTTTATAATGGAACATGATATGCAGGTGGTATTCCAGCCTTACCATGGAATACATAACGGAAACCAGTACCTGCTGAAGCAGTATCCCAAGAATAATGCCGCAGCAGAAAGAAAAACTGCCAAGCAGAAGATTTTCCCGGATATACAGTCTGGAAACCGTTTTCTTTTTCATTCCAAGGAGCAGGTAAATTCCAAATTCACTGCTTCGTTTTTCCAGCATAAACCGTATCATATAGTTGATCAGCCATGCAACAATGATAACAATAAATACGGTTGCAAGAATCAGCATGGCGTTCATCACCGGCTCCAGGTCAAAAAGGTTTTCCAGCTCGTTCTGGAAAATCAGACTGCCAAATGCGTAAATCAGCGCCGTAATGATTGTCATGGTAAGAATATAAACCAGGTAATCCTTTGCGGAACGTTTCATGTTGCGGAAAGCAAGCTTAGCAAACATCAGACATTTCACCTCCCGTCAGCGACAGTACATCCAGAATCTCCTGCAGAAAAATGTTTCGTTTCTTTTCCCCCCGGATGAGTTCGTGAAATATTTTCCCGTCTTTTAAAAACAGAATCCTTTTACAGTAGCTTGCCGAAAATGCATCATGGGTTACCATAAGAATCGTTGCACCCAGTTCCCGGTTCAGGCGGGTAAAGGTTTCCAGAAGCGTCTGTGCCGCCTTCGAATCCAGTGCCCCGGTCGGTTCATCCGCAAGCAGAAGCTTTGGATTGCTGACAAGCGCCCTTGCGCAGGCACATCGCTGTTTCTGTCCGCCGGAGACCTGGTACGGAAATTTTTCCCGGATATCCTCGATTCCAAGCAGTCTTAAAATACTGCCGCAGCGCTCATTCATCTCTTTTTTCCTTCCGCCCTGTAAGGTCTGTGCCAGAATTATATTTTCCTCAATTGTCAGGGTATCCAGCAGATTGTAGTCCTGAAACACAAAGCCAAGATTTTTCCGGCGGAATTCTGACAAAGCGTTTTCGGAGAGTTCTGTGATATCAGTATTTTCATAGTAAATATGTCCCGCTGTCACCCGGTCGATGGTTGCCATCATGTTAAGAAGCGTGGTTTTCCCGGAGCCGGAGGCTCCCATGACGCCGATAAATTCGCCTTTGTCCACATGAAAGCTTACATTGTCCACGGCCTTTGTTACATTCGATTCATTTCCGTAATATTTTTCCACATTACATACCCGGATATAATTGTTCACTGTCTGTGCCATGACTCGATTTCCTTTCGTTTGTATCATATTTGTTATGCAATGTTATTTTATATTATTCTGGAATGGTTTCATATAAAGACAGATTGAAGTTATCTTAAGATTTCGTAAGATAACTTCAATCTAGTTCCTGCTTATGTAATTACTAACCGGAAATTCTACAGTCATTTTCGTTCCCCTGCCATATTCCGACTCTGCATAAATTCCAATCCCCATTTTATCACAGAGCCTGCGGCACAGATAAAGTCCCATCCCGGTGGAGCGTTCTTCTTTTCTTCCATTCGTTCCGGTAAAACCCTTTTCAAAAATCCGGGAAAGTTCCTCCGGGCGGATGCCGGTTCCGTTGTCCTCCACGGTTAAAAACACCCCGTGTTCAGCGCGGCTGGTTCCGATATGGAATACAGGAGATTCTTTTTTATATTTTACGCTGTTTAAGATAAGCTGGTTTAGGATAAAAGCAATCCATTTTTTATCAGTATAAACCATGTCCTTACAGCTTATGTCTGCCTGTACCCGGTTCTGGATTAAAAGCAGCCTGTTTTTATCCAGGACTTCACAGACCACTTCTTCCAGGCTGGTTTTCTGTATCATATAATCTTTGTAAACCTCTTTGGAACGGGCATAGTACAGTGCCATATCCACATAGTTTTCTATTTTTTTATTTTCCAGGCTGATGGTTTTAAAATCATCAAAAACAGCCGGAACATGCCTGCGGTTTTCACAGACCAGTGAAATTCCGGTTATCGGAGCCTTGATTTCGTGCACCCAGCTTTCTATGTATTCTTTATAGTCCTCTTGTTCTTCCTCAAGCTGGCGGATTCGTTCTATAACGGATTTGTTCGATCTGTGAATCATTTCCTTGTAAAGCCTGTCCTCTAACCGGAAAGAATCCGGCAGCAGTTCACCGAGTAAATATCTTCTGTCTGTTTTTTCCAGAATCTGTTCCATTTCGCGGAAATATTTTTTCCGCTGTTTGTATGTAACCAGAAGCCATGCTGCCAGAAGAACCAGCCAGAAAACCAGAATCAGTGCAATGTTTGATGTATTGTAGTCCGTCAGCCGTAAATAGACAAAGAGGACATACATGCATACGATGTGCAGCAGTAAAAGCATTCCTTTGTCTTTAATAAATTCTGTCAGTTTCATATGCAGTAACCCATGCCCCTTTTTGTCTCAATAAAATCCGATACCCCGATGGAATTTAATTTTTTGCGGATATTTGTCACATGGACGCTTAAGGTATTGTCATCAATAAAAATGTGGTTTTCCCACAGATATTCCACCAGCTCCATCCGGGAAACAAATTCTCCTTCGTGCAGAAATAAAAGGTGCAGAATTTTCATTTCGTTTTTTGTAAGTTCTGCTTTTGCCTGCCTGTAAAAAAGGCTGCATTTTGGAATATCAAGCGTCACGCCGTTTTTGGTAAAAACAGTTGCTTCCTTTGGCTTCTGGGCCATGGTGCGCTTTAATACTGCGGCAATCCTTGCCAGAAGAACCGGAGGCTGGTACGGTTTTGTAATATAATCGTCTCCTCCTTTTAATATACCGTTCAGCTCGTCCATGGAATCCGTGCGGCCTGTCAGAAATATGACAGGAATATCCGTCAGTTCCCGTATCTGCGTGCAGATATCGAAACCGGAAATCCCCGGCAGATTCACATCCATAAGCACTAAATCCGGCAGATTTGTCTTTATCTGTTCTGTAATATTTTCAAAACTGTCCGCTGCCGTTACCTGGTACATGGCATTTTCCAGCAGTATTTTCAGTTCCCGCCTGATGAGCGGTTCATCCTCAATAATAAATATATGCATTATTTTCTCCATGGCTTTTTTACAGTATAACACAAAATGGCTTTTGTTTACATCTTTTCTCCCTGATGTTAAAATGTTTTGTATTGAAATGCAGGAATTTATACTTTAATAGTAACTATTCAGAACCTCCTGGAATAAGATAGCAGTTTCGTCATGCTTGCATGTAAGAAGCTGCTATCTTATTCCAGGATGGCTCGAATAGAGCCACCATCCCATATATGAGTAAAATTAGTCGTGAAGCGACGGGAAAGCACGGTTGGCCGTGCGCTTTTACGAATATATGGGATGGGGTTCTGAATAGTTACCTTTAATACATGATTTTTGTCTTTTATGTTGACTTTAGGTTTACCGGAAAATCTAAAAATCTGGCGTATGGCATTTGTCCCGTTTTTAAGAATGATACTGGTTTTTATATTTCTGGTATGATATTTCCGTCAGCCAGGAGCTTAAAAACCGGCTGGAGATGATGGAACGGCAGAATCATATTACCTGCCAGTATTATGAGGAAATGGAGAAAAACTATCATGCGTGACATTGGGAATCTGTTTCGGACTTTTTATTTTTGCAAAACCGTTCCGAAAGCAGGAGGGCGCGGAAGCGAATTGACGGTTTACATATTTTCCTCCTGATGATAAAATGGGGTTATATTAAAAAGGAGTGAAAGATATATGGATTACAGACCGCTGCCAATTGGAATCAGTGATTTTGCTGATATGATAAAAGGGGAATATTATTATGTAGACAAGACACTTATGATAAAGGATTTGCTGGACAATAAGTCAAATGTTACACTTTTTACACGTCCGCGCCGTTTTGGGAAAACCCTTAATATGAGTATGCTTGAGTATTTCTTTGAGGATGACAGGGACTGGGAAGGAAATAAAAAGGACTGGTCTTATCTGTTTCAAGGGCTTCGGATTATGGATGCCGGAAAGCAGTACCTGGACCATATGGGACAGTACCCGGTAATTTATCTGACCTTTAAGGATTCCAAGAGAAAAAGCTTTCAAAGGTCATATGAGGAAATGGCAAGGGTTATTGCGGATGAATTCAGGCGTCACAGGTTCGTCTTGGATAATTCTGAACTTGCAGACGCAAAGGACAAATATCTGGAAATTATGGGAGAGAAAGGCAGCCGGAAGGATTACGATACTTCCATACTGTTTCTTTCCCAGTGTCTTGAGACATATTACGGGAAAAAAGTTGTTGTGCTGATTGATGAATATGATGTGCCGCTGGAAAACTCATTTACGTGCGGATTTTATGATGAGATGGTGGATTTTATCAGGGCGTTGTTTGAAAGCGGGCTTAAGGATAATAAAAGCCTGGGATTTGCGGCAATTACAGGCTGTCTGCGTATTTCAAAGGAAAGTATTTTTACAGGGCTGAACAATTTAAATATTGTTTCCATCAGGAGTACAAATTTCGATGAATATTTTGGATTTAAGGTAAATGAAGTAGAGGAGATGTGCCGTTATTATGGACTGGAAGATAAATACGAAACGGTAAAAGACTGGTACAATGGCTATACATTTGGACAGACGGATATTTATAATCCATGGAGTGTGATAAAGTACCTGTATGATACCCGGCCTAATAAAAACTGGCTGCCAATGTCCTACTGGGCAAACACATCATCTAATAATATTGTTCGTTCACTGATTGACCGTGCCAGTGATGAGGAAAAAGCAAAGATTGAACACCTGCTGGCGGGCGGTACCATAGAGGTACAGATACATGAGGATATTACCTATAAGGAGATTTATGACGAAGGGGACAACCTCTGGAACTTTATGTATTTCACCGGATATTTCCGCAAAATAAGGGAATGGATGACAGGGACAACAATTTTTGCAGAGCTTGCCATACCAAATAAGGAAGTAAAATATATCTTTGAGCAGAAAGTACAGAACTGGTTCCGTGACAGAATGAAAGGCAGGGATATGCAGACATTGCATAATGCTGTTATTGCAAAAGACTGCGAAGTGATGGCGGATGAAATTAACGATATTTTTGAGGAAACGATAAGCTATATGGATTTGAACGAATTTTATTACCATGGAATGGTGGCAGGGCTTCTGACCGGAATTAAGGGTTATGCTGCGCTTTCCAACAGAGAGGGCGGAAATGGAAGAAGCGACCTTATGTTAAGACCGGTCCGCAGAAGCCGTGAAGCATTTGTTATAGAATTTAAAGTAACAAAGAATATTGACGAGATGGAAAAAAAGGCAGATGAGGCAATCCGGCAGATAGAGGAAAAAAAGTATGACATGGAACTTAAGAACGATGGTTATAAATATATAAGCTACTATGGAATAGCTTTCTGCGGCAAGGAGTGTGCAGTACACTGTAAACCATATGTAAAACAGGATTCCCTGCCAGCAGAATAATACTTTCAGATTTGGTAACTATTCAGAACCTCCTGGAATAAGATTGGCAGATTCGTCATGTCTGTATGTAAGAAGCGGCCAATCTTATTCCAGGATGGCTCGAATAGAGCCACCATCCCATATATGAGTAAAATTAGCCGTGAAGCGGCGGGAAAGCACGGCTGGCCGTGCGTTTTTGCGAATATATGGGATGGGGTTCTGAATAGTTATCAGATTAGTTTGGTTAGTTCATCCAGCAGCAAAGCTGCTCTAATTTCCCAAGCCCGCTGATGTCTTGTCCGGAGTCAAATGTCGTTTCCACAAGTTCAAGGCATCTTAAATTGGGAAGCTGACTGAAAACCGAAAAGTCAGGAAGGCATAATCCCTGTATTTTGAGTACTTCAACGCCTTTAAATAAACTGATATCTTTCCATGCGTTTATGCGCACATTATTATACCATTTATACCATTCGTCATAATCTTCTATTTGTTCATAATAATGGTTTTCTGTGATGCTTTGTGAAAAGCTTTTCCATTTGGTTTTCGCTTCATCAGACCAGACATAATCAGACCACTTTTCGTCCTCTTCTATAGTCAGACCAAATGAGAGCCGGATGTCTTTTTCATCTTTATATTTTTCAAGAACAGGAAGGATATCATCCTGTCTTAAGCAGCAGAATGCCCATTCATCCCCGCCTTCCGTGCATACGAAAGGTTTTGGCGGGGTTTCCAGCGACATTTTAATATAATAGTCATTGTCAAAAGTCTCTTCAAATGCAAGATATTTAATTTTTTCCAAATCACTTCCGCAAAGATTATCTGCAGCGTCCTCAATTCATTTCTGTGTGAAAGCTGAACCCATAATAGATTTCCTCCATAATAAAATGATAAATGCCATGTTTTTCCACGCAGCATAATAAAACATATCATATCATAAGTATTTCCACTTGTAAAGGAAACTGATTTTTAATTTAACACAGAATTGTAACTATTCAGCCTTCAGCCGAATAGTTACTGAATCCGGCCATTTAAAGTTGTCTACGTTCCACTTCGGTCCGCGCTGGACAAACGTCCTCAGGACGTTTAGCGCCCTGCGGCAAAGAGCCGGATTCACTCTTGGCAGAATTTACGCATAATCACGGACTTTGCAGCGGAGTGCAAAGTCCTGGGCTGAACTGTTACACAGAATTAACATATCCGCGCTTTTGGAATTAACATCCTCTGTATTATCATGGTTTTATACAAAAAACACACAGCGTTATAAAAGCGCGAAGGAAGGAGTATAAATCATGAAAAAAACAAAATTATTAACAGGTGTTTTGTCACTGGCACTTCTGGCAGGTGCATTTACGGGGTGCGGTGCGGACCAGAAAGCAGAAACCACACAGACCGTTTCCACGGATGGTTCCACTTCGATGGAAAAAGTTATTGGATATCTGAGCGAAGCCTATATGGAGGAACACGGGGATATTAAGGTTACATATAATCCTACAGGTTCCAGCGCGGGAATCCAGGCAGTATCCGAGGGAAGATGCGATATCGGGCTGGCAAGCCGCGATTTAAAAGAAGAAGAAAAGGCAGACCTGAATGAAACTGTGGTTGCCATTGACGGAATTGGAATTATCGTGCATCCGGACAATCCGGTTACAGATCTGACTGTTGAGCAGGTGGGACAGATTTATTCCGGTGAAATCACAAACTGGAAAGATGTGGGCGGAAGCGATGCACCGATTGTATGTATCGGACGTGAAGCGGCTTCCGGCACAAGGGACGGTTTTGAAGAAGTTACGGGAACAAAGGATAAATGCAAATATGCACAGGAACTGACATCCACGGGGGATGTGGTTCAGACCGTGTCCGGAAACCCGAATGCAATTGGTTATGCATCCGTGGCATCCGTCAATGAAAGTGTAAAAACCTTAAGCATAGAAGGTGTAGCTCCGAATACGGATACAATCCAAAACGGTGATTATAAGATACAGAGAAATTTTGTTCTTGTTACAAAAAAGGACGCTTCCCTGTCCGGCGCCGCACAGGAATTCTTTGATTTTGCAACAAGCGAAACAGCGGATGAACTGATTACAAAGGCAGGTGCAGTTCCGGTGAAACGCCAGTAACTGTAAGCGGAGGCTGTTATGGGAAAAATCAAAAAGATTTCAAAAATGACCGAAAAAGCAATGAACCTGCTTTTTATGGTATGCGGGCTTCTTACAATCGGATTTGTCATTCTGATAACCATTTTTCTGGTTATCAGCGGACTGCCGGCAATAAAGGAAATCGGACTGTTTAAGTTTCTTTTCGGGACGACATGGGCGTCTACTGCGGCGGATGCTTCGTATGGCATCCTCCCTTTTATTCTGACATCAGTATACGGGACATGCGGGGCAATTATTCTTGGAGTTCCCATAGGACTGCTGTGTGCGGTTTTCCTTGCAAAAATGTCCCCTGAAAAAGTGGGAGGCATTGTAAGAAATGTAGTGGATCTGCTGGCGGGAATCCCGTCAGTGGTATATGGACTGGTGGGGATGATTATTATTGTACCGCGTGTCCGGGAACTGTTTCATCTGCCAGACGGGGCAAATCTGTTTTCCGCAATTATTGTCCTTGCCATTATGATTCTGCCGTCGGTTATTTCCGTTTCAGAAACCGCAATCCGCGCTGTCCCGAAGGAGTACGAAGAAGCGTCCCTTGCGCTTGGCGCAACAAAAACGGAAACCGTATTTAAGGTTGTGGTTCCGGCAGCAAAAAGCGGGATTCTGACAGCAGTGGTGCTTGGGATTGGAAGGGCAGTCGGGGAGGCAATGGCAGTCATGATGGTGGCAGGAAATGTCGCAAACATGCCGAAGCTTTTTGGCAGCGTGAGGTTTCTGACGACAGCCGTTGCCAGTGAAATGTCGTATTCCTCAGGACTGCAGCGGCAGGCACTGTTTTCCATTGCGCTGGTACTGTTTTTATTTATTATGGGAATCAACCTTGCGCTGAATTTGATTGTGAAACGGGGTGGCAAAGATGAATGATACAATATCGTCGGCACGAAAAATCCGGGGAATAATTCTTAATATTTTTATGTATCTGGCGGCAGGTTTTTTATGTATTTTTCTGGCGGGATTAATTGGATATATTTTATACCGTGGCCTGCGTCATATTTCGTGGGAATTTATCTCTACAAAACCAAGCCTGCTTACTGATTCAACAGGAATTCTGCCAAATATTTTAAATACCTTATATATCATTATCCTGACACTTGTTATTGTGCTTCCGCTTGGCGTCGGGGCAGCAATTTACCTGAATGAATATGCAAAAAACAAGAAGCTGGTAAAGATGATTGAACTGGCAACGGAAACGCTTGCCGGCATTCCGTCTATTATATACGGGCTGGTGGGAATGCTTGTGTTCGTTCAGTTCTTTTCTTTTGGAACAAGTCTGCTGGCGGGGGCGCTTACGCTTGTCATCATGACACTGCCGACTATTATAAGAACCACCCAGGAAAGCTTAAAAACCGTGCCAAAGGCATACAGGGAGGGTTCTCTGGGGCTTGGCGCGGGCAAATGGTATATGATACGGACAGTCGTGCTTCCGTGCGTGATTGACGGAATTGTGACAGGATGTATTCTGTCTGTGGGAAGGGTGGTTGGTGAAAGCGCGGCGCTTCTTTTTACCGCAGGCATGGCGAATGAGATGCTTGGCGCATGGGAAGCCATACAGCCGGGAAATGCCGGTTCCACACTTACGGTTGCACTTTATATGTATGCAAAAGAACGCGGGCAGTTTGATGTGGCATTTGCCATTGCAACGATTCTTCTGATACTGACATTTCTCATCAATATGTCGGCAAAAATTGCAGCAAAACGATTAAAACAAAAGAGAGGTTAATTTATGAGCGGAATAATAACAACCAGGGATTTGAACCTGTGGTATGGCAGTAACCATGCTTTAAAAAATATCAGCATGCAGCTTCCGGAAAAAGAAATTACTGCATTTATCGGACCGTCCGGATGCGGAAAATCCACTTATTTAAAAACTTTAAACCGGATGAATGACCTGGTGGAGAACTGCCGGATTGAAGGGGAAGTCCGGCTGCACGGGACGGATATTTATAAAGATATGGATGTTAATATTTTAAGAAAACGTGTTGGAATGGTTTTTCAGAAACCAAATCCGTTTCCAATGAGCATTTACGATAACATTGCCTATGGACCAAGAATCCATGGGGTAAAATCCAGGGTAAAGCTGGATGAAATTGTTGAGCGTTCCCTGACGCAGGCAGCCATCTGGGATGAATGTAAAGACCGGCTGAAAAAAAGCGCGCTTGGAATGAGCGGAGGGCAGCAGCAGCGGCTTTGCATTGCAAGGGCGCTGGCGGTAGAACCGGAGGTGCTTTTAATGGATGAGCCTACATCCGCCCTTGACCCGATTTCCACCTCAAAAATAGAGGAGCTTGCAATGGAATTAAAGCAGAAGTATACCATAATTATGGTGACACATAATATGCAGCAGGCAGTGCGGATTGCGGACAAAACAGCATTTTTTCTGCTGGGTGAGGTAGTAGAATATAATAATACGGAAATCATGTTTTCCACCCCGTCCGACAAGCGCACAGAGGATTATATTACAGGGAGGTTTGGGTAAATGAGGTCTAAATTTGACGAGCAGCTGGAGCAGCTGCATAAAGACCTGATTGAAATGGGCGCGCTTTGTGAAAATGCAATTGCTATGGCAGCAAGCGCTCTTTC
>CAYNOE010000052.1:0-14823 GCA_964398745.1 uncultured Lachnobacterium sp. | reverse complement strand
GGTAGACAAAAACGGAAAAATCACGGCAAAGAAAAAGTGGCCTGTTAAAATTTTTTGAAAATTTTTGCTGGTAAAGAATGGTTTACAATAAAGGTAAGAAATGATAGAATTGATAATGGTATATATTACAGATATTGGAGGAAAGTGAATGGCGGGCTTGTGGACAAGGCTGCGCAGGCGCTTGCTGGGCGGTCGCAGGGATAAGGATATATATGGTACGCAGGAACAAAAAAAGAGTAAAAAAGCAGGAAAGGACAAGCCAATGATTGCAAGACAACAATTCAGGGTATATCAAAAGGATACTACAGAAGGGGGAAACAGCAGGACAGCAGAAACACGGGAAGACAGCCGGGAGAAATTTCTCCTGGATCAGATAAATGAGTTCAGGGAGCATGCACAGCAGCTTCAGGCCCTTTTGAATTCAAAAGATGCACAACAGCAGGAACTGGAAGACAAAGTAGACAGCGGACAAAGAAAAATTGATGTACTGGAAAATATCCTGAGGGAAAGGGAAGATAAAACCGACCAGCTTACCAGGGAAGTGGAAAAACAGATTGACGGCATGATCGAAAAGGTTTCCAGTAAAATGGATGCGATTGAAAAATCTATGAAGGACGAAAGCAAGGTTGGACAGCTTCTGGATGCGCAGAGAACCGAGGAATTAAAGGAAGCGCTCGAACTGGTGAAAGAGCAGCTGACAATGGTCAAAGGGGAACTTTCCGATAAGATTCACAGCGAGAACGTGACCTGTTTCCGGAATATTGCCGATTTGTTCAGGGAAATGGACGATACAGTCGGGAAAATGGCAACAGAGGTATCTGCGATGGCTGTTAAAACAAACAGTATGAAGAAGTGTATGATAACGGCAATTGTATTTTCCGGGCTTAGTTTTGCTGCCACAATCGGAATGATTTTTGTCTATATTGGTTCTGCAGGATTATAATAGTTACCAGTTTTAAATAATTAAATGCAATGCCTGAAACAGGTATTGCATTTTTAATAATAGTATCCTTTTTGACAAGGGGGGATTGGATGAAAAGAAAAATCTTTGTAGTAGGTCATAAACATCCGGATACTGATTCCATTTGCGCAGCAATCGCATATGCAAATTTAAAAAATGCCTTACAGGATGATGAAATGGAATATGTGCCAAAGCGTGCCGGAACCATTAATGCGGAGACTACATATGTGCTGGAACGTTTTTCTGCGGTGGTTCCGGAACTGATTGATGATGTGGGGACACAGCTCAGTGATATCCACATACGAAAGACGGCAGGTGTCAACAGCCATATTTCCGTTAAGAAAGCATGGGAAATCATGAGAACGCTCGGCGTGGTTACGCTTCCGGTGGTGCGTGACAATAAGCTGGAAGGACTGATTGTGACCGCTGATATCGCGAAAATGTATATGGATGTATACGATAATACCTTTTTGTCCAAAGCAAGAACACAGTATAAGAATATTGTGGAGACGCTTGGGGGACAGATGCTTACGGGAAATGAACATGCCTATTTTGTCAAAGGCAAGGTGGTGATTGGCGTCGGTACACCGGAAGGTGTGGCAGCTGCGGTTGACAGCGATGACCTGGTTATGGTCGGGGACGGGGAAGAATCACAGATGCTTAGCATTGCCAGTAACTGCAGCTGCATGATTGTCACAAACGGGTTTGAAGTAAGCCGTGAGGTGATTGAGGCAGCCAGGGAACGTGAGGTCATTTTAATAAGCACGCCATATGATACCTTTACCGCGGCGCGTCTGATTAACCAGAGTATTCCGATCAGGCACTTTATGACAAAAAGCGATATTGTGCATTTTCACCTGGACGATTATGTGGATGAGGTACGTGAAACCGTTGCCAAAATCAGGCACAGGGATTTTCCGGTTCTGGATGATGACCAGAATTACGTCGGCATGTTTTCGCGCCGGAATTTGATGAAGACACAGAAGAAGCAGCTTATTCTTGTGGACCACAACGAAAAATCACAGGCGGTTTCGAATATTGAGGAGGCGGAGATACTGGAAATTATTGATCATCACCGGATTGGAAGCCTTGAAACAATGGCACCGGTTTATTTCAGGAACCAGCCGCTGGGATGTACGTCCACGATTATATATCAGATGTACCAGGAAAAAGGGGTGGAAATTTCCAGCCAGATTGCCGGACTGATGTGTTCTGCAATCCTTTCGGACACGCTGATGTTCCGTTCGCCGACCTGTACGAAACTGGACGAGGAAGCGGCGCTTGCCCTTGCAGGGATTGCGGGAGTTGAGGCAGAAGAGCTTGCACAGGCGATGTTTGAGGCGGGAAGTGATTTTGGAAACCGAACAGAAGAAGATATATTAAATCAGGATTTTAAAATATTCCACGCCGGGGAAGTGAATTTCGGGGTGTCCCAGATTAGCGCGATGAGCAGGCTGGAGCTGGACAAGGTGCAGAAGCGTGTGGTTCCGGAACTGGAACAGATGATGGCGGAAAAAGGCATTCAGATGATGTTTGTCATGCTGACGGATATTTTGAACGAATCCTCGTTTCTGGTTTACAGCGGGGGGGATGCGCCGCAGCTTGTGGCAAAAGCATGGAACTGCCCGGTATCGGAAAGCGGAGTTATGCTTGAAGGCGTCGTGTCAAGAAAAAAACAGCTGATCCCTGTTTTAATTAATGCACTGTCTGAGGAGTAAGAACCCAGGCGGCAAAAACAGATGCAGGTTCTGTAATGATTTGCAGCAGGCAGTGAATATAATGGTAATGATATCCAAAACAGTAAAGGGAAGGGAATAAGATGAAATTTACAAAAATGCATGGGTGCGGAAACGATTATGTATATGTTAATCTTTTTGAAGAACAGGTAGACAATCCGAAGGAACTGTCTATTGCGGTAAGCGACCGTCATTTTGGAATCGGTTCGGACGGACTGATTTTAATCGGGCCTTCCGAAACGGCGGATTTTGCGATGCATATCTATAATGCAGACGGTTCAGAAGCAGAGATGTGCGGAAACGGAATCCGTTGTGTGGCAAAATATGTCTATGACCATAAGCTGACAGACAAAACCGAAATTACGGTAGAGACCGGGGCCGGTATCAAACCCCTTAAGCTTACAGTGGAAAACGGCAGGGTTTCGCTGGTGCGCGTGGATATGGGGGAACCAATATTAAAACCGGATTTAATTCCGGTGATGGCAGACGGAGAGCGGGTTGTAAATGAACCGATAGAGGTTGCAGGAAAAGAGTGGAACATGACCTGCGTATCCATGGGAAATCCCCATGCGGTCGTATTTGTGGATGATGTGGCAAAGTTTCCGCTGGAAACCTGCGGACCGGAATTTGAGAAGCATCCGTGTTTTCCAAACCGGATCAATACCGAGTTTGTGCAGGTGATTTCGCGTTCGGAAGCATCCATGCGGGTATGGGAGCGCGGCTCCGGGGAAACATGGGCATGTGGAACAGGAACCTGTGCCTCCGTGATGGCGTGTATTCTGAATAAAAAGACGGAAAATGAAGTGCTGGTGCATTTACGCGGCGGGGATCTGACGATAACATATGATCCGGACAGCAACCATGTTTTTATGACGGGACCAGCAACGGAAGTATTTTCCGGCGAGACGGACCTGGAATTTCCGGGATAATAATTGGAGGAAAATAAATGAAGATTAAACAAATACTGGACGAACTGGAGTATGAAGTTCTTGCTGGAAGCGTGGAAGAGGAGATTACGACGCTGGTTTATGATTCCCGCAAGGCAGAAAAGGGTTCTGCGTTTGTATGTATCAGCGGCACGGTAAGGGATGCGCATGATTTTATTCCGGATGTAATAGAAAAAGGCGCATCTGTCATTATAGTGGAAAAGGAAGTTCCGCTGGCTGACGGGGTTACTTTTATTAAAGTAAAGGATGGGCGTCTTGCGCTTGCCTGCATGTCGGCAGCATATTTCGGACATCCTGCAGGAAAACTTAAAGTCATTGGAATTACAGGAACCAAGGGGAAAACGACTACTACCTACATGGTAAAATCCATACTGGAATCCTCAGGTATTAAGACGGGACTGATTGGAACCATTGAATCAATAATCGGGGAGGAAAAAATCCCGTCTGCCCATACCACGCCGGAATCCTATGAGGTTCAGGAACTGTTTCACAAAATGGTGGAAGCGGGGCTGGATGCCGTGGTAATGGAAGTGTCCTCGCAGGCTTTAATGCTTCACAGGGTATCCGGTTTTACTTTTGATATCGGGGTGTTTACGAATCTTGAGCCTGACCATATCGGGAAAAACGAGCATAAGGATTTTGCGGATTACATGTACTGCAAGAGCCTTTTGTTCCGGCAGTGTAAGACAGGAATCTTTAACGGGGACAGCGAACATCTTGAGGGAATTTTAAAGGGACATACCTGCAGCGTGGAGACATACGGCTATGGAAAAGACAATGACCTTGTTGCCGGGCAGGTGAAACTGAATAAGGAACATGGCGCGCTGGGCGTCCATTACCATGTAACGGGGCTTTTGGATTTTGAAGTGGATGTAAACGTACCGGGCAGTTTTTCCGTATATAATTCCCTGACGGCTATTGCAATCTGCCGCCATTTCGGGGTGGATACGGAAAACATGAAGCGGGCTCTTAAAAATGTGACGGTAAAGGGAAGGATTGAAGTGGTTCCGGTAACAAAGCGTTATACGCTGATGATTGACTACGCGCATAATGCCATGTCTTTGGAAAGCGTACTTACTACTTTAAAGGAATATGAGCCGGGGCGGCTTGTCTGCCTGTTCGGATGCGGCGGCAACCGTGCGAAATCCCGCCGTTATGAAATGGGGGAGGTATCCTCCAGGCTTGCGGATTTAACAGTGGTCACTTCGGATAATCCAAGGGATGAAGAACCGATGGACATTATAAACGACATTTTAACCGGTATCCATAAGGCAGACGGGGAATATGTGACAATTCCGGACCGTAAGGAAGCAATCGCCTACTGCATGAAAAATGCAAAAGACGGGGATATTATCATTCTTGCCGGAAAAGGGCATGAGGATTATCAGGAAATCAGGGGTAAGAAGTATCATATGGATGAAAGAGACCTGATCGCAGAGATTATAAAAGAAAATCCAGATTTGAATTTATAGAATGCAGTATAAAATTAAAAGATGGCAGAATTATTTTCACACCTGGAATTGATTCTGCCATAAAAATATTATTTCACCAGCATATCCATCAGATAAGCATATACTTCCCCGTTTTGCTGTTTCCAGTTGCGGCAGATGGCTTCAGCCTGATCCCTGGTGGAAACAGTAAGCGTCAGGTCAATAATGTTGCAGCCGTCTGAGCGTACCTGGCACCGCACGGCATATTTCTGGCCGGTTGTTTTGTAGTAATCAGCCAGAATGGAATTTTCCTGCCTGAAATCCAGCTTGTTCCTTTCAAAAAACTCAATGACGTCTGTTTCAATGCCTTCATTGAGCTTATCCTTAAAAAATCCAAGCGTTTCTTTTCCGGCGGCAGTCAGCGAATACTGTGTGTTTGAGTGCGTGGACTGTGCGAGGATGAGGCCGGCATCCGCCAGATCCCCGATTACTTCCTGAACCCGGAAATAATCCGTATATTCCTGCTCCAGAAAGAAGTTTGAAATCTGGGTGTTGGTCAGGGGAAAATCGGATTTGTTCAGCATATATAAAATTGTAAGTTTGTAAATTGTAAACGGTTTTGCCATGATGCAGTCCTTTATTTAATGTGTTCCCTTACCGCGGCGCTGACCACTTTTGCAACACGCGGATCAAATACTTCCGGCATGATAAAGTCTTCGTTTAATTCATCGTCTGATACAAGTGCGGCAAGCGATTCGGCGGCGGCAAGCTTCATTTCATCGGTAATCTGTTTCGCATGTCCTTCCAGGGCGCCTTTGAAGATGCCCGGAAAGGCGATGACGTTGTTGACCTGGTTCGGGAAATCGCTTCTGCCTGTCCCCACAATTTTTGCACCGGCAGCTTTGGCGGCATCCGGCATGATTTCCGGTACCGGATTTGCCATGGCAAAAAGGATTGCATCCCTGTTCATCGAAGAAACCATTTCGGGAGAGACAATTCCCGGGGCGGATACGCCTACAAATATGTCCGCGTTACGCAGTGCATCAGAAAGCGTACCGGTTTCCTGAGACAGATTGGTGACCTCTGTCATCTGCCGCTGCACAGGATTCAGGTCTGGATAATCCTTTCCGATAATCCCCTCGCGGTCGCACATGGTAATGTTTTTAAAACCATAGGTTAAAAGTAGTTTCGTGATTGCGATTCCGGCGGAACCTGCGCCGTTTACCACGACTTTGCAGTCCTCTTTTTTCTTTCCGGTGACGCGCAGGGCGTTTATGATTCCGGCGAGCACCACGATGGCAGTGCCGTGCTGGTCGTCATGGAACACCGGTATGTCAAGTTCTTTTTTCAGCCGTTCTTCTATTTCAAAGCAGCGCGGTGCGGAAATGTCTTCGAGGTTGATTCCGCCGAAGCCCGGGGCAATATTTTTGACGGTTTTAATGATTTCTTCCGTGTTCTGCGTGTCCAGGCAGACAGGAACTGCGTTTACATCCCCGAATTCCTTGAACAGGACGCATTTTCCCTCCATGACAGGCATGGCGGCATAAGGACCGATATTCCCAAGCCCCAGTACGGCGCTTCCGTCTGACACAACGGCGACGGTGTTTGACTTCCAGGTATAGGTATAGGCAGCCGACCGGTCTTCTGCGATGATGCGGCATGGCTCGGCAACGCCGGGCGTATAGGCGACTGCAAGATCCTCACGGCTGTTTATTTTTGATTTTGCAATGGTTTCCAGTTTTCCGTTCCATTCTTTGTGGCATAAAAGTGATTTTTCATTAATATTCATTGTTTTTCTCCTTTAATCCTCTGCTTATAACCATACCATTCCTGCCTGGACAAATCAAGGACGATAAAAAAGTATTTGCATTTACCTGCGAATAGTGTATAATGTCCTCATAAGACGAATCCAAAACTCGTTTCGGACTTTAATTCCCAGAATTTTATTATTTGAAATGATGTAAAATGAAATAAGGAGACAAATATGAAAGAAAAATACGAAAGCCTGTCTTTGGTTGTGCTTAAAGACCTGGCAAAAGCAAGGGGAATCAAGGGAATCTCTGTAATGAAAAAGAGCGATCTGATTGAAAGAATGCTGCAGGAGGATGAACTTGATAATAAGAAGAAAGCGGAAGAAACAGAAAAAAAGAAAGATGAGCCGGAGAAGAAAAAAACCGCAGTGCAGAGAACTGTTTATTCCGCACATACGCTTTCTGAATCCGGCGGCAGAAGACCTTCTTATACCAGAAACACACCTGAGGCCCATGCGGAAACCGAACAGGAACAGGCATATGTGCCGAGGGAGGAAACGGATTCCGCTGCAATTAAGGAAGATATTGCAAACCTCGACAGCGGAATCAGCGTCTGCGGAATTCTGGAAGTAATGTCAGAAGGATACGGGTTTATCCGCAGTGAGAATTATCTTCCGGGCGAGAACGATGTATATGTGGCGCCGTCCCAGATCCGCCGGTTTAATTTAAAGACAGGCGATATCATAAGCGGCAATACCAAAATAAAATCCGAGCGGGAGAAATTCTCCGCCCTTTTGTATGTTACGGCAGTGAACGGATACCATCCGTCCGAGGCACAGAAACGCCAGAATTTTGAAAACCTTACCCCGGTTTTTCCAAATATACGGATGCGTATGGAGCGTCCGGGAGGTTCTGTCGCAATGCGCGTCGTGGATGTGGTTTCCCCGATTGGCAAGGGGCAGCGCGGGATGATTGTATCCCAGCCGAAAGCAGGTAAGACGACCCTCTTAAAGGAAATTGCAAAATCCGTAAAGCAGAATAATCCGGAAATGCACCTAATCATCCTGCTGATTGACGAGCGTCCGGAGGAAGTGACGGATATCCGGGAGGCCATTGCGGGGGAGAACGTAGAGGTGATTTATTCCACTTTTGACGAGACTGCGGAGCACCACAAGAGGGTTTCTGAGATGGTAATTGAGCGTGCCAAGCGCCTTGTGGAGCATAAGCAGGACGTTATGATCCTTCTGGACAGCATTACCCGTCTGGCGCGTGCATACAACCTGACCTGTACGCCGAGCGGACGTACATTGTCCGGAGGTCTGGATCCGGCAGCGCTTCATATGCCGAAACGTTTTTTCGGTGCGGCGCGTAACATGAGGGAGGGCGGCAGCCTTACGATTCTTGCAACGGCGCTCGTGGATACCGGAAGCAAGATGGACGATATGGTGTTTGAGGAATTTAAGGGAACCGGCAATATGGAACTGGTACTGGACCGTAAGCTGTCAGAGAAGCGGATATTTCCTGCTGTTGATATTGTCAAATCCGGCACCAGAAGGGACGACCTTCTGCTGGATGCGGAAGAGCAGACCGGGGTGGAGCATATGAGAAGGGCATTAAACGGAATGCGTTCTGATGAAGCTGCAGAAAATATCTTAAATATGTTTGCACACACCCGTACAAACAGGGACTTCATCCATATGGTTACAAAAAACAGAATATTGTAATTTATCCCTTGCAATCCAGGGGCTGCTGTGTTACAATAAGCATGTTTTATTGCATTATATATAAAAGAGGTGAAATTATGAGAGAAGGAATCCATCCAGATTATTATCAGGCGACTGTAACCTGCAACTGTGGCAACACATTTGTTACTGGTTCCACAAAGCCGGAGATTCATGTGGAAGTCTGTTCCAAGTGCCATCCGTTCTATACCGGACAGCAGAAGGCAAGCCAGGCCCGCGGACGTATCGAACAGTTCAACAGAAAGTATGGCATGAAATAGAAAAGATGATGTGCGTAAAAAGGTTGGGGTATGTCTGCCTCAGCCTTTTTTGGCATAACCAAAGGAGTATGTATGAACGGTAGCAGATATTCCGGCATTGGCGGGCAGGCAGTGATGGAAGGCGTTATGATGAAAAATAAAGACCGGTATGCGGTTGCGGTCAGAAAGCCTGACAGGGAGATAGAAGTTAAGGTCTCCAGCTGCAGACAGACGGTCAGAAACCAGACCATCCGGAAACTTCCCATTGTCCGCGGGGTAATTAATTTCATAGAATCACTTGTTCTTGGAATGAAAACTCTCATGTATTCCGCAGATTTTTTTGAAGATGGGGAAGAAACCTCTCTTTCGGAAGAGGAAAAAAGAAAGCAGGACAAAATACTGATGGGCGGGACGGTTGCGGTTTCCATTGTGCTGGCACTGGGGATTTTTTTTGCCCTGCCGTATCTGCTGTCGGGATTTTTCAGGAAAATATTCCGGTCGGAAATGATGGTTGCATTTATTGAAGGAATCATCCGCCTTATTATATTTCTTGGCTATGTTGTGCTGATTTCACTGACGCCGGACATTAAACGGGTGTTTATGTACCATGGCGCAGAGCATAAATGTATCAACTGTATCGAACACGGACTGCCGCTTACTGTGGAGAATGTGAAAAAAAGCTCAAGGCTTCATAAGCGGTGCGGAACGAGTTTTTTACTGATTGTAATGCTGGTCAGTATTTTGTTTTTTATGTTTATCCGTGTGGATTCCAGGGTGCTGCAGCTGCTTTTACGCCTTCTTTTAATTCCGGTGATTGCGGGAATTTCCTATGAATTTATCCGTCTGGCGGGACGGCACGAGAACGGGCTTGTGAACTTTTTGAGCGGACCGGGGCTTATGCTGCAGCGCCTGACGACGAAAGAGCCGGATGCTGACATGATTGAAGTGGGAATTGCATCAGTTGAGGCGGTGTTCGACTGGAAAAAATGGCAGGAGGAAGAGATGCCATGACGTATCGTGAAGTGTTTGCACATGGCGAACAGGTTTTAAGGGAAGCGGGTATTGCGGATGCAAAAACGGATGCGTGGCTGCTTCTTGCAATGGCATGTAAAATTGACCATACCTATTATTATATGCATATGGAAGAAGAAATGGATGCTGAGATCAGACATGAGTTTGAGGTGCTGCTTAAAAAACGGACCGAGCATATTCCGCTCCAGTATATTACGGGGGAGCAGGAGTTTATGGGGCTTAAGTTTCATGTAAATTCCAGTGTGCTGATTCCGAGGCAGGATACCGAAACACTGGTGGAAGCTGCGCTTAAAGTGGTGCAGCCCGGCATGAAGGTACTGGATATGTGTACCGGCTCCGGCTGTATTTTGATCAGTATCATGAAAAATGCACACGGAATCTCAGGTTACGGATATGATCTTTCCAAACAGGCGGTAATTGTGGCAAAAGAAAATGCTAAATTAAATGAAGTCACGGCTGTTTTTGAACGCAGCAACCTGTTCGAGGATGTAATAGACGAAAAATTTGATTTGATTGTATCCAACCCACCCTATATACCGAGTGATGAAATTGCAGCGCTTATGCCGGAGGTGGCGCAGTTTGAGCCGCAGGAGGCGCTTGACGGCAGGGAAGACGGTCTGTATTTTTACCGGAAGATCGTTAGTGGATGTATGGATTACCTGGAGCCTGGCGGCAGTCTCTTTTTTGAAATCGGGTACAACCAGGGAGAGGCGGTATCATCCATTATGAAAAACGCCGGTTTTACAGATATTAGCGTGCAAAAAGACCTTGCGGGAAACGACAGGGTAGTATTTGGAAAGTTGAGGACAAATGATGTTTGATAAATTGGAAGATTTGCTCCATCATTATGAGGAGCTTATGAATACACTCAGTGAACCGGATGTGGCGAATGATCCGGACCGGTTCAGGAAACTGATGAAAGAACAAAGCGACCTTCAGCCGATTGTAGAGGCTTATAAGGAATACAAAAGCTGTAAGCAGAACATAGAGGATTCCCTTGCCATTTTAAATGAAGAGTCGGATGAGGAGATGCGTGAACTTGCCAAAGAAGAACTGAATGATTCAAAGACACGCCAGGGAGAGTTGGAACAGAAACTTAAGATTCTGCTTCTGCCGAAGGATCCGAATGATGACAAGGATGTCATTGTGGAAATCCGTGCAGGCGCAGGCGGAGAGGAAGCTGCACTGTTTGCAGCGGAGATTTACCGCATGTATGTGCATTATGCAGAAGGGCGCGGCTGGAAAATTGAAACGCTGGAAGCGGACGAGACAGGTATCGGCGGCATGAAGTCGGTAAATTTCATGGTGACGGGGGCAGGCGCGTATTCTGTTCTTAAATACGAATCCGGCGTACACCGGGTACAGCGTGTTCCGGAAACGGAATCCCAGGGAAGAATCCAGACTTCTACCTGTTCGGTTGCCGTTATGCCGGAAGCGGAGGATGTGGAGATTGAGATTGACGACAAGGACATCCGTATTGATGTGATGCGTGCATCCGGAAACGGCGGTCAGTGTGTCAATACTACGGATTCCGCTGTGCGCCTGACGCATTATCCGACCGGAATCGTCATTTACAGTCAGACGGAGAAATCCCAGATTCAGAACAAGGAGAAAGCGTTTGCTCTTTTGCGTACCAAGCTCTATGACCTGGAGCTGCAGAAAAAGCAGGACGCGGAATCCGCAGAGCGCAGGAGCCAGATTGGTACAGGTGACCGTTCTGAAAAAATCCGTACCTACAATTTTCCGCAGGGGCGCGTGACCGACCACAGGATTAACCTGACGCTGTATAAGCTGGACAAGGTGATGAACGGGGATATCCAGGAAATCATTGATGCCTGCATTGCAGCCGACCAGGCGCGGAAGTTAAGCAACATGGAAGAAAAGGGCTAGAAGCCTTGATTTTACTGGGTTTCTTCAAATTATACAGTTGATGGAAAACCGATAATTTTATGGAAAAAACGGACTTTGACACATGTCATCGCCCGTTTTTTCTTATTTTGGGCTTCTATGATGCACTGTACACCCCTATTTGAGTGGCTATGATGCATGTATCGCCCCTCCTTGAATTTCTATTGATTTCTGACAGTTTCTTAGTCTGATGTATCTGTGTTTTCGCAATCTAAATATTCTGTAGAATATTCAGATGGTAGCACTTAACTTTAAAAGAGATACTGTCAATTGTAAGATTGCTGATTTTTCTTTTTTTGATAGCAAATCATATAATGTATCAATGGAATTGATTTCATTGGAATGTAACGCTGCAAGTTTATGAGAACGCTGTAAGCCTTCTTCCGTTAAATTTTTTGTTTTTGTGTAATCCTCATAATCAAATTCAAGTGCCTGTGCAATATATTTAAGAAGGTTAACTTCTTTCTTAGAAGTCTGTGTATTTCTTCTCTTTATTTTATAAAAGGTATTTGAAGATAAATCGCGTGAACTATTTTTTTCTGGAATAAGTTCAATCACTTTATTGCAAACATCCTGGTCAGAATAATTCAGTTTGTCTTATTAATCTTCTTTTGCAAACAGGGCGTTAATCGCCCTGTGGGGTTGGTCTGAATGTTGTCGCTCATGGTTCCTCCTTAATGGCAAAAATAGAGCATATAGGTTTCAGTTCCTATATGCTCTAACGCTGTTACGATATTTGATTTTGAGTGATATGATTGATTACGCCAACTGCATAACCTCGGCTTCAAGTTCCCGCAGTTCGTCTAATGATAATGAGGGAACACATAGCGCAATTTCATCAAGTGATAACTTCCCCATTTTTATCATTCTTTTTGCTGTTTCCCTTGCGCTTTCCCTTGCCGCTTCGTTCCTCATATCTTCCATAATCTTACACATAGCCGCAACTCCTTTCTCGTCCTGCTTAAAATATCGTGCCTTATTAGCAAGTGCTTCATAGTGCATATCATCGGGATTGGTACATGAAAAATCATGCATTAGCTTGCCGATTTCATCATTGCCCCTGTATTTCCCATTAACATATATGATATGCGAACCATCACCAAACAACACTTTCTTTTTCCCGATCGTGACATATCTCTCTACTGGATATTCAGACGCTCTAAATCCTACTGATGTGCCTGCTCTGTTGTATCCAAAACATCACCTTCTTTCACTGCTTTCATTATACATTAGACAACGCCTTTTGAAAACCAAATTATATATAAAGTTTTTCCCCCGCCCCAGCCTTATCAGGAACCTCACACATGGTAACATTCTTCTTTTTTACCGGTCTGGCAGCCTCTTCAAAACTGTAGTCTGCAGTTAAAACAGCCATAAGCTTTGCAATTTCAAACACATCGAAGGATATGGAAATAAAAAAAACAGGCGGATTCCGGGGAATCCGCCTGACTGTTATTTAACTATTTTACCTTAACTTTCATTGTAACGGTCTTGGTCTTTCCGTTCTTTAAGGTTACTTTAGCCTTAATGGTTGCAGTACCCTTCTTCTTTGCGGTAACCTTTCCGTTCTTATCTACTGTGGCAACAGACTTACTGGTTGAAGAATAGGTAATCTTCTTTACGTTGTCTGACTTGTTGGTTGCCTTAACAGTAATGGTGGTCTTCTTTCCTGCCTTTACAGACTTGGAAGAACTTGATACCTTTACAGACTTAACAATCTTGTCGCTGAGTTTCTTTGCGTCAGCAGTATTCAGTAACTGGTAGGTTGCGTTCTTTCCACCAATGTTTACGCTTACACCGCTGGATGTAACCTTGTAGTTTGTTGCATTTACAAGAACCTGCTTGCCGTTTTTAATCTTAACAAGCTTTAAGGTCTTACCCTTTGTAAGGTCTTTTGCATTTACCTTTACGGTAAACTTGGTCTTTCCATCTGTACCCTTAACTGTCTGGGTAATTGTAACGTTCTTGGTATCTGCTTTATCTGTTATCTTGTTTGCAACAGATAAAGAGATGGTTGCCTTTGTACCGGTCTTTGTCTTGCTTCCGGTAGTTGTTACCTTTGCAGTTGCAGTCTTCTTACCAGATGCATCTGTCTTTATGGTAACTGATGCAGTTGTATTCTTCGGCAGATCCGTAAGCTTGAAAGTCTCTGTCTTTGTTGTATCCGGTGTAGTCGGTGTTGTAGGTGTCGTTGGTGTGGTCGGTGTATCCGGGTTGGTTGGTGTATCCGGTGTGGTTGGTGTATCCGGTGTTGTAGAACCGCCTCCGATTGATCCACCGGTACCTGTACCGCCGCCAGCATTAATTGAACCACCGGTTGTAGTGCTGGTGCCAGAGGTGTACGTATAAACCAGTTCAACCTTCTTGGACGGATTAAGTTCACCGCCTTCTACATATGCGTAGATTGTAAGGTTAGCGGTAGCTGCTGCAATTACAGCTTCTGCTTCCGTTTTTGTCTTCTTCTCGCCATTCACAACATAAACAATTGAAGCACCTGTTGTAATTGCCGGCTCAGTAATCTTCTTATCTGCTCCAATCTTCAAACTTGTCGGATCAGCATTTCTGTTCTTAGCAGAATCAAAGGTTTCAGTAATCTTCTTACCACTGCCATAGTTGGTTGTAATTTCAACAGAACCACCTGTTATTGTATATGTGCTTTCTGTTACATCCGTACCATTAACCTGATACTTAACAGCTCCGCTCGTTGTTACACCAGAAAATGTGAACTGCTTACTGCTGCTGTTATAATCATAGTTATACTCTGTTGACACCTTTGCTGCTGTCTCTGTTGTCTGCTCTGCCGCATATACTGCTGCCGGCTTCAGGATGCTGCCCGGTGTTACCATGGAAGATGCCGCAAGCGCAACTGCCAGACCAACACTTAACGACTTCTTCATTAATTTGTTGCTTTTCATACTTAAATTTCCTCCTTTTTTCCACTGATTAAAATCCAGTACTTTAACTACTAAGAAATTTCTTCCCACCATGGAAGTTGTTTCCATGCAAAGTATTATAAACCTCTTAACCTCAATTTGCAATACCAAATAAGAATTTTTTTTAATTTCCTTATATGCTGT
>CAYNOE010000051.1:0-15107 GCA_964398745.1 uncultured Lachnobacterium sp. | reverse complement strand
GTTGTGCGGATTATCTGTTTCTTCCAGGTCTGCTCTGGAAAAGCAAAAGAAGCGGCAATCGTCAGCAGTTTTGGGTTTTTAAATTAGTTTCAGTGAAAGAGGACACAGGGGTTGTGTCCTTTTTGTATGTCCGCAGTTTTTTAAGTGTTAACAGGTTGAAGAATAAAGCAGGGAAATGATATAATTATTGTACGAATGCAAAGCGAAAAAGGTGGAAAACATAATAAACCGCATATTCATGCTTTGTATGGAGAGAATGAAATTGTGGAGGTGGTTTGACATGTTAAGACCAACAGCGGTGAAAGTGGAAGTAATATGCGAGTACCGGATATTAGTGGAATTTGATAATGGTGAAAAAAAATCCTTTGATGTTGAGCCGTATATAAAAGGCGAATGGTATGGGAAACTGCGGTCTTATGAATATTTTAAACGTGTTTCCACAGATGGATTCACGGTAGTATGGCCTGATGGGCAGGATATATGTCCGGATGAACTGTACCATTCTGGAAAAACAGTGGCATAAAATATATTTAAGGGATGAAACACAAATGGACAAAATTCTTATTGTGGAAGATGACTGGGACTTAAACCATGGAATTGCACAACGGCTGCTAAAGGAAGGATATATGACATTTGGCGCATATTCCATTTCAGAGGCAAAACAGAATCTGTTACAGAAAACAGAACAGGAAACCGGGGACTTTTCACTGGTTCTATTGGATGTGAACCTGCCGGACGGGGAAGGTTTTTCACTTCTGCCATGGATGAAAAAATACAAAAAAGACAGCATTCCGGTGATTTTTCTGACAGCAAGGGATCTGGAAGAGGACGCGCTTACAGGATATGAGCTTGGGGCGGTGGATTACGTTACAAAACCGTTTTCCGTTAATGTTCTGATTAAAAAAATCGGAGTTATTTTAAACAGGACAAAGGAGGAAATATCCACTGACTTTGATGACGGTTATCTGACTGTCTGTTTAAAACAGGGAAAGGTCTGTGTACAGGGAGAGTTGTGTGCAGTTACTCCAACAGAATTTCGGATACTGTCCGTTTTTCTTTCTGCGAAAAACCAGCTTTTGACCTATGAAATGCTGCTGGAGAAGATGTGGGACGGCGGAAACCAGTTTGTGGACAAACATGCCCTTGCCGTGAATATTGGACGGCTTCGCGGAAAGATTGAAAACGATACACATAAATATATTGCAAATGTTTACGGGATGGGATACCAATGGACGGCTGGCTGATAACTTTGGCAGTGCTTTCACTGGCAGCCGCAGTTTTTTGCGGATACCGGTATATAAAATTAAAAAAAGAAGTTCTGGAATTTTCCGAACAACTGGAAGAAAGCCTTGATTTTATCATTGCAGGGAAACAGCCGCAGGAAGGGAAACAGACAGATACACTGTTTGCAAAATTAAACGAAAAACTCACCCGGATCTGGCATATTTTTGAGTTAAAAGGACAGGCAAATCTTGCAGAAAAAATGCAGCTTCAGGAGCTGGTTTCTGATATTTCACACCAGTGCAGAATTCCGCTTTCCAACCAGAATATTTATCTGGATATTTTAAAGGGAGAGGTGAGCCAGGAGGAAAAAGATGATGCAGTAAAAAGTCTGGAAAACCAGACCATAAGACTGCAGTTTCTGATGGAAAGTATGATAAAGCTTTCCCGTCTGGAAACCGGAATCATTCAGATAAAGAAAGAAGAAAAAGACCTGACAGATACCATCCGCAGGGCGGTTTCCGGGGTTGTTCCGTTTGCAGAAAAAAAGAATATTGCCCTTTCCATGACAGGGGATTCTTTCGTTTGTATCAGGCATGATGTGAAATGGACCATGGAGGCGGTTATGAACCTGCTGGATAATGCGGTGAAATATACAGGCGAAAACGGAAGGGTGGAAATCAGTATTCAAGTCAGGGAAATCTTTGCGGAAATCTGTGTTTCAGATAATGGAAAAGGGATTATGCAGGAGCGGCAGGCACAGATTTTTAAACGTTTTTACCGTGAGCCGGAGGTTCATGTCCAGGAAGGAATTGGCGTCGGGCTTTATCTGACTAGAAAAATTATAGAGATGCAGGACGGCTATATAGAGGTGGCATCACGTCCGGGTGAAGGGGCATGTTTTCGTATTTTTCTCCCCAGGTAGTAGTGACAAAAAAGAAAGGTGTGAAAAGAGGGAACGTTGTTTTGCCAGATATAAGAAAATTTACGATGACATTGATACGCAGGATGGAGGAAGATTAGCTATGGCTGAAGGGAAAGATTTATTACAGGTTTTGTGGAGCGGTGCAGATGTACTTAGAGGAAAAATGGACGCAAACGAGTACAAAACATATCTATTAGGCTTGGTTTTCTATAAATATTTATCGGATTCGTATTTGGCGAAGGTGTATGATCTCATCAGGGACGAAAGCCCGGACAGCCTTGAAGAAGCCCAGTGTGTGTATGAAGATGCAATGGAATCAGATGATGCGGAAGAATTGCTGAGTGAGATAAAGAAATCAAAGCATTATACACTTGATCCCGACATGACATATGTAAGCATATTAAATGCCGCCAACCTATAATCTGGCGCGTATGAATATATTTGTTTAGGAGGAGGACATTTATGATTCTATATCATGGCAGTAATGTGGAAGTGAAAACCCCGAAGCTGATTCCGTCCAAAAGATTATTAGATTTAGGAGCAGGATTTTATCTGACCAGTGATTTTGAACAGGCAAAGAAATGGGCAGTTCGCACAACAAATAATCGTGAAACGGGTATGCCGATTGTCTCTGTTTTTCAGATCGCCCCTGAAGAGATGGAGAATTTAAAGCTACTGATCTTTAAAAACGCAAACAAGGAGTGGCTCAGATATATTTCAGAAAACAGAGTGGGAAAAACGATGGCGGAAAATTATGATGCCGTAATCGGTCCGGTTGCAAACGATCAGGCAATCAGAACGGTAAACAACTATCTGAAAGGGTACTTTTCGGAAGATATCGCCATTCAACTGCTTCTTCCTCAAAAACTTAAAGATCAGTATGCGTTCAAAACAGAAGCAGCTCTTGCTATTTTGAAATTTAAGGAGGCAAAAAAGGTATGAAGCGATTAGATGCGGAAATCATTGATTATTATAATACAGAAGTTATTCCAATGATTGTAGAAAAATACGGCTATAGCCAGATGGATGCGCTTAGAGCGTTCGTTTTTTCAAAAACACACGAAATGCTTGAAAACGAAGAATGCGGTCTGACGTCATTCGGTGCAGGCGCAATCTTTGAAATATGGGAAGCCGAAAAAGTCACCGGAAATCCGGGAAATTCTGTTTATATAAGAGGTGAGTAAAATGTCAGAAGAAATGAAATTTTTTATGTATTTGCTTGAATTTTATGCGTCATACAAGAACAGGAAAACTGGCGATGTTTTAAAAGAATGGGATAAACATGGAATTACGCAGACAATCTTTAATAACTATTGGGGCTATCATACCGAGCGGATTGAAAACGCCTATATGGATATTGACAGTCTGCTTGCTACAGGAAAGCACGCATGGTGAGCGTGACATAACAGTATGTGAAAATCAGGGAAAACAGTACGAGCAGATTGTGACATTTCAGGCTCCTGGATCACGATTTTGCACACCTGAAATCATTTTCAGTATATGAACCGCATATACTGGACGAGTTCAAGAATGCTCTTATGCCGGAAATTGGCATGGCAGAGCGATATGTCCGCAAAAATGGAATTGACAGGGGACAGATTTGGTGCGTATATGATAAGGATAGTTTCCCTGCAAAGGATTTTAATGGCGTAGCAGAACGGGTGGACGGGTTAAATCTGGAAAATCCTGATTTGCAGTATCATGCAGCGTGGAGTAATGAGTGTATTGAGTTTTGGTTTATATTGCATTTTGCCTACTATACTTCAAACAACCATAGATCCGAGTATGTTAATTTTCTAAATGATAAGTTCGGAGAATTAGGGATTGGCAGGTATCGGAAGAACATGAAGGATTTGTTTCGTATTTTGATGGAGAGGGGAAATCCCAAGCTCGCAATACGGTATGCAAAGCGGATTAATGAGGAAAACAAAGGAAAAACGCCAACGGATATTGTGCCGGGGACGAAGGTGTATGAGTTAGTGGAGGAACTGGCGAAGTATTTGCCGGAGAAAATAAAAGAAAAATATGTATAAGAGGATTCAGGAAAATGAAATATCACAAATCTGTGATAATTTTATTTTGTGACCGCTTTGTGACAATTGGTTTCTATCATATAAAATAGCTTCCGGCAGGGAGTTTATTTTTTAAAAGGAGGTCATGGACATGGATTCATGGATTGTAGAAACCAGTAATCTGAAAAAGTATTACAGGCTTGGAGAAAACACGGTAAAGGCACTGGACGGCGTAAATTTCCGGGTGCAGGAACAGGAATTTGTTGCGATTATCGGTAAGTCGGGCAGTGGAAAAAGCACGCTGTTACATATGCTGGGAGGACTGGACACACCAACGTCCGGGGAAGTGTATGTGGATGGAAAAAATATTGCAGGACTGGACAGGGAAGAACTGACTGTTTTCCGCAGGAGAAAGGTTGGATTTGTATTCCAGAGCTTTAATCTTGTGCCGGATTTAACGGTATATGAAAATGTGGTGCTTCCCATTGAACTTGACGGCAGACGGATTGACAGGGAATTTGTGGATGAAATTTTACAGATCCTGCAGTTGTCTGACAGGAAACAGTCGCTGCCCGTGACATTATCAGGAGGGCAGCAGCAGAGGGTTGCGATTGCAAGGGCGCTTGCGGCAAAGCCCAAGATTATTCTTGCTGATGAGCCGACAGGAAATCTGGATTCAGGCACCAGCCATGAGGTGCTGGGGCTGTTAAAGATTGTGGCAAAGCGGTATGCCCAGACCATTGTTCTTATTACGCATGACAACGATATTGCACAGATGGCAGACCGGATTGTGCATATTGAGGATGGAAAAATTGTCAGCGCCGGGAAAGAAGGTGAGCCATATGCTTAAAAACAACAACCGCGCGGTGATAAAGCGCATGGCAAAAACCTCTTTAAAAAGCAACCGTCAGAAAAATCTGATTATTCTTGCTGCAGTTATTTTATCCACCTTTATGGTTTTTTCTGTTCTGACTGCGGGTATTACTTATTTTCAGATGTGGAGACTGCAGAATCTGCGTCTGCAGGGCGGTGAATACGATGCAATTATGTATGGCTGCAGCGATGAACAGATGAAGATGCTGCAGGAAAATAAAGATGTGACAGAAATTGGAATCACTGCAATTGCAGGCTGTATTGTGGAAACGGAAAAAACAGATATTTCAGAAACTATGCTGGTGTGGAAAGATGATACCAACTGGAATGTCATGAGCGCTCCGGCTCGTACCTCTTTAAAGGGAAATTATCCGGTGAAAGAAAACGAGGTTATGGTAACGGAAAAGGCCTTAAAAGAGGGCAGCCTTTTTGGTTATGGAATCGGGGACAGCTTTCGTGCCACGTGGATGGATGGAAATGGGGAAAAAAGGACAACAGAATTTGTAATTTCAGGAATCTGGGACGGCTATGGAGATAAAAATCTTTTTTATGTTTCTCAATCTTTTTATAAAGAAAGCGGTTACGAGCTGTCAAATCCGAACAGCGGGAGGATTCTGCTGGGAATCCGGCAGAAGATTCTGTCAGAACAAAAGAAGAGCGACTTCATAGAAAGTATGAAACTGAAAAAGCTGCAGGCGATTTCATTTACAACGGAGCTTGCAAATGCACTGCCGATTTATCTTGGACTTTTGGGGCTTTTGGTTGTCATCTGCCTGTGTGCATGGCTTTTGATTTACAATATTATGTATCTTTCTGTCACGGGGAATATCCGTTATTACGGACTGCTTCAGACAATTGGTATGACGGGAAAACAGATATACGGACTGATATACCGGCAGTTGTTTTATCTGGGTGCGGCGGGGATTATTACAGGAACCGCAGCCGCCATGGGAATTTCCTTTTTTGTTATGCCGTCTGTGGTCCGTGCATTTGGAATTTCCGAGAAAGTGGAGGTGGTTTTTCATCCGTTCGTGTTTGTTCTGACAGTTATGCTTTCCGCATTCACCATTTTATTTGCGGGCAGAAAACCGGCAAAGCTTGCGGCTACTGTTTCCCCGATTGAGGCAAGCAGGTATTCTGGCAGTATGCAGTCGGCAAAGCATCCGCTGCATGCAGGACAAACGGGCAGTATTATCTGGCGCATGGGCGCGCGCAAAGTGATGAAGGACAGGAAAAAAACGGCAGTAATTACCCTGTCGCTTTCCATAGGCCTTTCTGTGTTTTTATGTATTATTACACTGGTAAAGAGCCAGGGACCAAGGACAATTGTGTCCTCTGTATGGGGGGATGACCTTGAGGTTATGAACAAAACGTTAAGGATAGATGAAACAGAAAAAGGGAAAGAACTCTGGGATGGGAAACTGGAAAATGAACTGAAAGCTATTTCCGGCGTGAAGGATGTACGCCTTGTCAGCACTTCAAAGATTTTGGTTCCATGGGAGCCGGAGTTTTCGGACATGTGGATGAAGAAAATCTACGACAGATGGATACTGGATCCTTATGAACCGTTTATGCAGCAGTATAAAGACCATCCGGAGGATTTTGGCACCTGTCTGGTTGGAATTGATGAAGATAGTTTACCGGCTTTGAATGAAACCCTGGAGAAACCGCTGGATGAAAAAGCGTTTCTTGAAGGCAAAACCTGTGTCGTCTACCAGAACGGGCTTGACATTGGAATAAAAGAACTTGCCGGAAAAAAAGTCCGCTGTGTGGATGCCGGAAATACAGATCATACATTTGAATTTGAAATTGCCGGATGTACCGCAAGTTATGAATTTTTAGGTCCGGATATCGGGATGCCGCCGACCGTTATTATAAGCAGCAGCGCTCTTGAAAATCTGGGTATCAGAGCGTATCATTATAAAGCCCTGGTTTATTATGATGAAGCGTATGATGAAGAAACGGAGCATGCAGTAAAGTCGTTTATGGAGAAGAAAGCCGGTGCAAAAAATCTTAAATATGAAAGTAAAATTGAAGATATGAAGGATATCGAGGCGGCACAGGGAAATATGATGGAAGTCGGAACAGGGATTTCGCTGATTCTGGCACTGATTGGGATTATGAATTACCTCAATACCATGATTGGAAATATTGAGAGCCGGAAAAAGGAACTCGAAATTCTTGAAAATATCGGGATGACATACCGGCAGATGAAACAGATGTTAATCCGTGAGGGAGCACTTTATGCGGGGTTATCCATTATCCTGACACTGATCATCGGACTTCCGGTTACGTATGCACTGTTTTCGTCCATGAATTATATGCAGGTACCATTTTTTGTGCCCGTGATTCCGGTTCTGCTGTTTATACTGGCTGTGTTTTTAATCTGCATTATGATTCCTGTAGTCATCTTGAAGATGATAATTTAAGCGCTGTTTTTACAGGAAACCGGAAATGTGGATACTTAAATCCTTATAAATGCATACCGGAATGATATCGTCGAAGCTGTACTGTTTTGATTCATTTTCAAACTCAAAATCAAAAACATTTACGATTTTGGTTTTGGGATTGATTACCCAGTATTCCCGCACTCCTGAAGAGCGGTATTTAAAAAGCTTGATACCATAGTCCATTTGTTCCGTGCTGGGGGAAACCACTTCAATTACCCAGTCCGGAGCACCGTTACAGCCTTTGTCGTCCAGCTTGTTTTTGTCACAGATGACAGAAATATCCGGCTCGACATAGTTTCGGTTGTCGGAATTTAGAAATACCGCAAATGGAGCGGGATATACTTCGCAGTTTCCATTATTGTTTTTTATAAACTGGTGGATGGCAGAAACCAGCTCTGTCACCAGCTTCTGGTGTATACGCATAGGCGGAGCCATATTATAAATCTGCCCGTCAATCAGTTCTGCCCGTTGTCCTTCCGGCAGGGCATAGATGTCATCAACTGTATAAATTCGTTCCTGTGCGAATGCCATAGACCATATCCTCGCTTTGAATTATATGTTTTTCTTAAGCCATTATAGCAAATAAAAAGCGGGAAGGTCAATTCATTTCTTTCGCGTGGACTTTTTCCATAAAAAAGGGAGCTGGTTTTTAGCTCCCTTTCATTATCTATTGTTTACTTGAATTTATGATTTCCGATTTTTAACCTGCAGTTCTTCATATGAGTGGAGAAGAACAGGTAAGAGTTCATATTGACGTTTTTTCCTTTCAGCGTAACAGAATCGCGCCCTTCGAGTACTTCTACGGCAGCCTGAACAGAATCCAGATGATTCTGTTCATTAAAAGAACCTTTATCATATTTCTTTAATACTTTTGAAAGAGCTCCGCTGCGTGCCGGTGTAAACTGGCCTTTCTGATAGACTACTTTTTCAAGACTGTCCGGAAATTCCTTTGAATTCATTCGGTTGACAATTACGATTCCAACTGCAACCTTGCCTGCATATGGCTCGGAACCTGCCTCGCAGAAAATAAGTGCGGATAAAAGCCTTATGTTTTCTTCTGTAAGCATGGTATTTTCTTTTGCGGGCTGTTTTGTTTTTTCAGCAGCATGCACCTGAACCGGGGCAGTCAGTATAAATGAAAAAATGAGAAGTATTGTAAGTATGTGGTTTCCAGTTGTTTTTCTCATAACAAAATAAATTCCTTTCGTTTCATATATTCGAAATGATTAGCAATATTCTGTAATCATTTCGTAACAAATGTAACATTATTATAACATGGATTTTGAATATGTCAACTGGAAAATGTTGAAAGATGCATGGATTTGTTGTAAAATTGTTAACAGTGTACTGTTTCGCTGACTTCCTGTTTGCCTGAATGCCTGCGATACAGTCACTAATCACGAAAAAACAAGTGGCAGGTTATTACAAAATGGAAAAGAGGATATCAATATGTATCAGATTATATCACAGTTACTGATGTACGGGAATCTGGAAAAAGACAGCATACTTTACCGGATGGGGGAACTGACCGGAAGGTATGCGGCAGGCGGGTATGACAAAACGGCGCTGGTGCGCGATTTAAATACGGAAGTCAAACATATTCTGGAGGTTGCGACGGATTACGGGTTTGATGATAATCTCTGGCACAATTATCTGACGTTCTTTCTGATGATGAGTGAAAACCCGTTCAGCATGACCTGTGAAAAAGTGGGAGCCAGTGAAGGCAGTGTAAATGCGCTGGTCGAAAAAGATTTCCGTATTTTTAAGGCGTTATTTGATTATGATTTTACGCCGATGGAAAAAGATTTGGGGATTAACTGTTTCAGTCAGATTTCCAATTATAAGGCAATCCACAAAAAAGACCTGATGTACAATAAAAACGTCAGCGAAAAAGTGCGCGCCTTAAGCAGAAAGCTTGAAGCAGCGAAGGATGAAAAAGAATTTTTTAATGCGGTTACATCTTTTTACAGGGATTACGGCGTGGGAATGTTTGGTCTGAACAAAGCATTCCGCATTGATGAAAAGCCGCAGGGGGGGATTCTGTTCCGTCCGATTAACAATATGGATACCGTGATGCTGGACGACCTGGTCGGGTATGAAATCCAGAAGAAAAAACTGGTGGATAATACCGAAGCATTTGTGCAGGGAAAAAAGGCGAACAATGTACTTTTGTTCGGGGACAGCGGTACCGGAAAATCCACAAGTATCAAGGCGATTGTGAACCAGTATTATGAAGACGGGCTTCGCATGATTGAGATATACAAGCATCAGTTTAAATATCTTTCCACCGTAATTGCAGAAATCAAAAACCGCAATTACAAATTCATTATTTATATGGATGATCTCTCTTTTGAAGAATTTGAAATCGAATATAAATTTTTAAAAGCGGTGATTGAGGGCGGTGTGGAAACCAAGCCGGAAAATATTTTAATCTATGCGACCTCCAACCGCAGGCATTTAATAAAAGAAAGCTGGAATGACAGAAATGACCAGGATAATGCGAATGACAGACACCATTCGGATACCGTAGAGGAAAAACTTTCCCTTGTAAACCGCTTCGGAGTGACTATTAATTATTCCAAACCAACACAGAAGGAATACTTTGATATTGTTATTCATCTGGCGAAACGTGCCGGTATTACGATGGAAGAAGAAAATTTAAAAGCAGAAGCGAACAAATGGGAATTAAGCCACGGCGGTATTTCAGGAAGAACAGCGGAGCAGTTTGTAAATTACCTGCTTTCACAGTAACAGACCGGGGAAAGGAAAAAGTTATGTTATATCAGATTGCGCATGGAGCCGTTTCCTTTGCGGACAACGTTATATTGCACGATGTAAATTTTGAAATAAAAAATACAGAAAAAATTGCGGTCGTTGGGCGGAACGGCTGCGGCAAGACCACACTTTTAAAGCTGATTACAGGGGAAGTGGATCTGGATAAAAGGGACAGCGACGAGGATGTTTTTATTGCAAAAGCGGGTAACCCGCAGATTGGTTATTTAAAGCAGATTGCGTTTGAAGATACATCCATTACACTTGAGCAGGAGGTGCGAAAAGTTTTTGCCCCTATGGAAAAACGCAAACGGGAACTGGAGGAAATGGCGGCGGCACTGGAGCATACCTATGACGAGGAAACCGTTATGCGTTATACGGCGCTGGAAGAAGCCTTTAAAGAAGAGGGCGGGTATTATTTTGAAAAGGAATGTGATGTTTTAATCCGTAAATTCGGGTTCTCCGAAGAAGAAAGGAAAAAGCCGCTTGCAGGGTTTTCCGGCGGGCAGCAGACAAAGATTGCATTTATTAAGCTGTTGTTAAGTAAACCCGATATCCTGCTTTTGGACGAACCGACGAACCATCTGGATATTACAACGATTGAATGGCTGGAAAGCTATCTTAAGAATTATCCGAAGGCAGTCGTTGTGGTATCCCATGACCGGATGTTTCTGGATCATATAGTGGATGTGGTTTATGAAATCGAATACGGCGTGCCGACGCGCTATCCGGGCAATTATACCAATTTTATGGCGCGTAAAAAAGAAAATTATGAGAAGCTGATGAAAGATTATAACGCACAGCAGAAAGAAATTGCGCGCCTGCAGCGCATGGTGGACCGTTTTAAAAACAAACCGACCAAAGTTTCCATGGCACATTCCAAGGAAAAGGCGATTGAGCATATGGTAAAAATTGAAGCACCGGACCGTTTTGATACCCGTACTTTTCATGCAAATTTCCAGCCGCAGAAGGAAACAGGAAACGATGTGCTGCATGTGGCGGATCTTTCCATCGGGTACGGCAGCATACTTTCCACTGTAAATCTGGATTTGAAAAAAGGAGAAAAACTGGGGATTCTGGGCGGAAACGGACTTGGGAAATCCACCCTTTTAAAGACGCTGGTCGGACAGATTCCGCCGCTTGCCGGAACTTTTTCCTTTGGAGCAAATGTCCAGACCGGATATTTTGACCAGCAGATGGCAATGTATTCCAGTAAAAAAACGGTGCTGGATGATTACTGGGATGAGTTTCCGGAGCTGACCGAAACCGAGGCAAGAAATGCGCTCGGAGCATTTCTTTTTACCGGGGAGGATGTTTTTAAGACAATTGATATGTTATCCGGCGGGGAAAAGGTGCGCCTCGCACTCTGCAAAATATTAAAACGCCGCCCGAATGTGCTGATTTTAGACGAGCCGACCAACCATATGGATATTGTGGGAAAAGAAACGCTTGAAAGTATGTTAAAGGATTATTCGGGAACGCTGGTTTTTGTTTCCCATGACCGTTATTTTGTGCAGAAGGTTGCGGACCGTCTTCTGGTATTTGAAGAAGGAACGACACATTTATATCAGTTCGGATATGAGGAATACCAGGAAAAACTGGATAAAGAACGTGATAAAGAAGAAACAGAAAAAGCCTGCCTCAAAAATCCGGCAGGATTTGGTCTAATCAGCCAGAATGGTACACAAACGGAAAGTACACGTTCCGGTGAAAAAAAGCCATGCTACAATCCGGGAAAGGAACGTTCAAAGCTGGAGAAAAAAATCCAGAAAATAGAAGAAGCCCTTTCCATTAAGGAAGCAAAACTGGAAGAATTAAAGGCAGAACTCTTAAAACCGGAATACCAGTCCAGTTATATGAAGTTAACCGACATCCAGAATGAAATTGATGCAGTGGATGCAGAAATCATGAACGATATGGAGGAATGGGAAACGTTGTCGCAAAAGCTGGAGGAACTGAAACAATAGCAGGTTCCTCCAGCTTTTGCTTTCCCAGACAGCCATTATGATTCTTCATCCGGCTTGTACTTTAAAACCTGCTGGATTGCGTCCATGGTTGCATAATAGTCCTCCATGAGATCTTTAAGGCGTTCTTTTCCACTCTCCTCAATGTGGTAATATACATGCACCTGCCGGATCCCGGACTGTTTCTTATAATCCGTAATATGTCCGGTCTCAATCAGTTTGTAAAGAGCCGGATATAAAGAGCCGACCGGAATATTCAGATATCCGCCGGACTGCTTACGGATGGTCAAAGAAAGCTCGTAACCATAGTAATCCCTCTGGTTTAAAAGATATAAAATTAGTAATTCGACAGACCCTCGTCTGAAGTTGCTTTTTTTGTCCATAACTTCTTATAACACAAAAACTAGCATAAGTCAATATGTAGAAAAGAATAATATATAATCAGATAAACAAAAAAAGCCGAAATTGCGCCGTTTGCGAGGAATATATAAAAATTTGCATAAATTTTAATTTGAATCTTGGAGTTTCTAGTGCAATATGTTATAATATGTCCATGGTACAAAGAGGTATCAAATACTCGGCAAAGGGGTTGGGCATCATGCGAATTACAATTACAGGAAGAAACATTGAACTGACAGATGGAATTAAGGCGGCAGTAGAAAGCAAGCTGGGGAAACTGGAGAAATATTTTACGCCGGATACGGATGTTTTTGTGACGCTTAGTGTGGAGAAGGAGCGTCAGAAGATTGAGGTTACAATTCCGATTAAAGGACATATTATCCGTTCAGAGCAGGTAAGCAATGACATGTATGTGTCAATTGACCTGGTGGAGGAGGTTATTGAGCGGCAGCTGACGAGATACCGCAAAAAGCTTGCTTCCAAGAAAATGAATATGGCGGATAATTTCAGTTCAGACTTTATTGATGCAGATTTGGAAGACGATGATGACGAGGAAATTAAAATCGTCCGTACCAAGCGTTTCGGCATGAAACCGATGTATCCGGAGGATGCCTGCATCCAGATGGAACTTACCGGACATGATTTCTTTGTGTTCCGCAATGCGGAGACAGACGAGGTCAATGTGGTTTACAGGAGAAAAGGCAGCACATACGGTCTGATTGAGCCGGAATGTTAGCCGCAGTGTTTTGAAAGTCAGGGGATGCCGGCTGGACAAGCCGGCATCTTTTGCGTTGTTTTATGTAAGTTTGTGCAAAATGTATACGCGAATCGCGTCTTTACATTTGCGGAAAAATCAGATAATCTTTGAACATGGATACTGATTGGGGACAGTTTCCTGCATAAAGAAGGTGCATAAAATAACACAAAGGAGAGTATAGGTATTTATCAAAAAAACACAATGGCCCAGTATGTTCAGGCCATGATAAGCAGGGAAGATTTTCTGGACCGGGTTGGGGACTGGCTGGAAACCCTTGAAGACGAACATATGCAGGCACTAAGAAAATTTCTTTTTGAGATTGAACTGTCAGAAACAGAGTTACTGTCAGATACACTCTATGAATATGGCAGCCATCTGACCGAGAAAAACTATTTTGGCAGAAAGTTTTTTGAGCAGATGGTGCTGCTGTTAAAGCGGAATGAAGGAAGCATCCATGCCGCAGATGTAACTGTTGACTGAAACCAAATCCTGATTTATGCCTGGAAGCCGTGGGAACTGACGGCTTCTTTTTTTGTAACTACTCAGAATCCCGCCCCGTGTATTCGCAAAACCGCACGACCAGTCGTGCTTTCTATGTAATAAGGAGGGACCCGCTTTGCGGGAAGATTCCTTATTACCTACTTCCTTTTACTCATATACGGGGCGGTGGCTCTGTTCGAGCCACCCTGAAATAAGATAAACAGTCTCTTACATGCAGGCATGACGATTCTGTTTATCTTATTCCAGGGGGTTCTGAATAGTTACGCTTTTTTTGTAATCCTTCGGGGAAAAACCGGTCTGCTTTTTAAACTCTTTGTAGAAATTGGAATAGGTGGAAAAACCGCAGATTCCGCAGACCTCATTCGGTGTCCTTCCTTTTTCAAGCTCCTGTCTGGCAAGACTGATTTTTTTCATAAGGATGTACCGGTGTATGGAGGTTTTCGTATGCTCCTTGAATTTGTGGGACAAATAGTATTTGGAAACATAAAATTTCCGGGTTAAATCCTCCAGTGCCGGGGCGTTAGCCACATTGGTATTAATATATGCGATGACCTGCCGGATCAGTTCGGGGTTTTCATCCTGTACGGGCTGGCTCTGGTTTAATTCATCTATAATTTTGTTAATAATCAGCACAATACAGCTTTCTGCCGTATAAAATGCAAACTCGTCCGCGGAATGGAATTTTTCAGTCAGGCTGTCAAATAAGCAGGTTAGTTTTTTGGCCTCCTGACCATGAAAAGAAACGCGCCGCGTGCCTTTTTCTGCAATCAGCGCATTCAGTTTTTCAAGCATTTTTGAAAAGTTTTCCCTGGTGTTTGCAAATCTGCCGTAAATCCAGAGCACATAGCGTTCATATGGAATATGTTCCTCTATGACGGGGCGGTGAAGCTTTCCGGGAGGAATAACCAGAACGTCGCCTTTTTTCAAATCGTAGCTCTCGTTTTCAATATAGTATGTCACATTGCCGTCCGCGAAAAAATAAATTTCATAAAAGTCATGGCTGTGAAATTCTACCGGATGGATATAGGTATCCGTATTGTGTGAAATTTGAAAATGATTCTTCATGCTTCAAGAATACAGCAATTTTTGAAATGTTTCAAGAGTATACGGGCATTTTTTGATATTTTATTTTGTGAATTTTATATTTTTTTCATTTCCAGTATTATTAATAGCTTTTTCTATTTTTTCTTCATTAACTCCAGAAACGTATCTATACATATAATACATTATTTT
>CAYNOE010000050.1:0-15164 GCA_964398745.1 uncultured Lachnobacterium sp. | reverse complement strand
CAGATAGTCCCGAAACCACCTACCCAGGGAAATATGCCATCTTCTCCAGAACTCCGCAATATCTATTGAAAAAAAAGGACGAATAAAATTTTCCTGCAATGAAATTCCAAACATCTGCGCAACGCCAATCGTAATATCGATTCCACCGGAAAAATCCGCATACAGTTCAACCGCCCATAAAAACATCCCAAGCACCACCCATGACCCGGTATAATATTCATCATCAAAAATCATGGAAGTGACCAGCATCAGATTGTCGGCAATCACAAGTTTTTTAAAAAATCCCCAGAGCATTCTCCAGCTTCCTGCCATGAATGTTTTTTTCTGGAATTTATGTCCCTTATAAAGTGTCCGGGACAAGTCATTGTAACGGCTGATTGGTCCCTGTACAAGCTGCGGGAAAAAGGAAATAAACAGCATATATTTAAGAAAATTTTTCTGTGCTTGTGTTTTTTCCCAGTACACATCAAGAAGATAACCAAGAGACTGAAAGATATAAAAAGAAATCCCCATCGGCATAATAAAATCCGGATACTCCAGTTCCCGTTTGCTTCCGGCAAATTCTAATATCCAGTTGACATTTTCCACGGCAAAATCCGCATATTTAAATACCCCAAGCAGAAGGAGCATAAGGAGAAGTCCGGCAAGCATAATTCGTCTGCGTTTTTTCATGCCCTTCCTGCGGTATGCCTTTTTTTCATCGGATGGAATCATTTGCTTCTGGTATTTTTTCAGGTAAATATTTTCTTTCGCCCTTTGCTCCTCGATTGCAATAGCAGCCACATAGGTGACGAGTACTGTTACAAAAATAAAAACCGGATACACTGCACCTGTCACATAATAAAATACATGACTTGCCACAAGGAGAAGAAACCACTGGTATTTCCCTGGGATTATGTAATACAATACCAAGCAGGCAGCCAGGAATAACAGAAACTGCGCAGATGTAAATAACATAATTTAATCCTGTTCTCCCAATCTCTGAATCATTGCATACATTTTCTCAACGGAATTAAAATTCCCCGGCTCCAGGTTCCCGGCTCCAATCGTAATATCAAACTCATCTGAGATTTCTGCTGCAAGTGTTGCAATATCAAAAGAATCCAAAATCCCATTACTCACAAGATTCTGCTCTGTTTCAAAATTCACTTCCGGATTCACATCTTCTAAGATATTTATCAGTTTGTCCATTCCCCTCTTATCCCCTTTGTTTATTCACTGTTTCTCCATAATAATAGTCGCTACACGACTATTTGTCAATAGTTTTCAGGAATTTTTTCTATAATAACTGGATAAAACTATTAGGGGACGCAAAAATAATGGTATTTGAAAATATAAGGAACCTACGGGAAGATAACGACAAAAAACAGCAGGAACTTGCCGATTACCTGAATGTAAAGCAAACAACCTATTCCAAATATGAACTTGGAAAAATCAATATTCCGATTGAAGTATTTTTAAAACTGGCTGATTATTATAATGTATCGGTTGATTATCTGTTGGGACGCACAAAACACAAAAAGGGAAAATAGTATTGTAGATATGAAATTTGAAAATATTAAAAAACTTCGAAAAGCAAACGAAAAAAACCAGCAGGAACTGGCTGATTATTATAAAGTATCGGTTGATTATCTGCTGGGGCGCAACAACCAGCATTGCTGATTTTGTTTTCCCTGACTGATTTCATCTTCTTCAAACAGCGTTTTTTCTGTGTTTTCCGGCTCATTTAAGTTATAAGCGGTAAACTCTGCCATTCCTGTCATCTCTTTTTTCCTCCTCTGCTGCACGGGCTGGATTCCCGGCATATATTTTTTATTATAGTGGATATTACCTTTGTATCCAAGGCTATGTTCGGACAGTTACATTATAGTTGTAACAATTCAGCCAAAATATAGGGCCGCTTTGTCTGTCTAAAAGTGAGAGACAGACAAAGCGGCCCTTGTAATAAATATTTAGTTAATTTTGCAACTCACGAAACTTTTTAAATAATAATACAGATCATCCCGCCGTTACTGTCATTTACAATCTTCTGCATCGTATCCTGAAGCTTTAACTGGCATTCGTCATCCATCTGTAAAATTTTACTGCGTATTCCGTCCTCCATCAGTTCCCCGACCGATTTTCCAAAAATATTGGTGGTCCAGATTCCCTCGCCGCTCTCCTCCCCGGCCTTTATGTACGCAATCAGGTCGTTTGCCTGTTCCTCGCTTCCTACAATCGGTGCGATTTCCGTTTCAATATTCGCCTTAATCATATGGATGGACGGGGAAAGGGCACGCATTTTGACGCCGTATTTTCCTCCGTGCTGGATGAGCACAGGATTTTCCATCCTAATGTCCGAAAGTCCCGGCATCACGACCCCGTACCCTTTCTGCTCCACTGCATCCATCGCATCCTTCACGCGCTCATACTCTTTTTTCATTGCGGCAAGCGAACGGAGCATGGAAATCATCTGGTACTCACCGTCAATCTGCACGCCTGTCATGTCACTGACATATGCAAAGTAATACTTGTCATCCACCTCGATGCGTATTTTTACAACACCGTCCGACAGATTCATATTCAAAAGCTGGATTTCCTTAAAAAATGCCTCCCCTGCCTGTTCATTTGCTGCCATTGCCGGATTTTTCCCTAATGAAAGCAGTCCTACATTCCTTACCTTTTCAATCCTGCCCAGAATCTGTCCCGCGGTCTGGATGATCGCCGCCTTGACCGGATGCTCTGCCGGAAGCATCTCTGTCCATTTCGGAATAAAAAAGTCAATTCTTGTTACCGGAAATTCCTGCAGCATTGCATTCATGATGTTTACCACATCCTCACGGTGCATCTGCTGGCAGTTGACCGGTATCACAACCGTGCCGTATTCGTTTTCCAGATTTTCCTTAAGACGGATGGTTTCCTCACTGTACGGGCGCATGGAGTTTAATACAATAACAAACGGTTTTCCGATTTCCTTTAACTCTGATACGGTTGTCTGCTCCGCATCTATGTAATTTTCCCTCTCAAGGTCGCCAATGCTGCCGTCGGTTGTCACCACAATCCCGATAGTCGCATGATCCCTTATGACTTTCTGCGTTCCAATCCGCGCAGCATCCACAAACGGAATTTCCTCGGGAAACCACGGTGTTTTTACCATCCGGTTCTCTTCGCCTTCCATATGCCCGCTTGCGCCGTTTACCATAAATCCCACACAGTCTATCAGTCTCACACGGATGCTGCTTTCATCCGCGAGCGTGATTTCCGCCGCTTCCTTCGGGATAAATTTGGGCTCTGTTGTCATAATTGTCTTACCAGCAGCGGACTGCGGCAGTTCATCCATTGCCCGTTTTTTTTCATTCTCATTTTCCATATACGGCAGCACAAACAAATCCATAAACCGTTTGATAAACGTGGACTTTCCTGTGCGTACCGGCCCTACAACGCCTATGTAAATTTCTCCCCCGGTTCTGCCCTGGATATCTTTATATAAATCAAAATCCCTGTTTTTACTGTTGTCCATAAAAAGTCCCCCTTCCTGTATATTCCTAAATATATGGGAAAGGGGAACCATTTATGTTTATTATTTTATTTTTCCTGCTTTTTCTTCCAGAACCTGTGCATTCACACGTCCGTACATCTCCATATACCGGTACAGCCGCTCCGCCATCGCGTCTGTCACCTCGCCTTTTCTGGCACGCCACGTCCAGTTATTTCCAAGCGTGGACGGAATATTGATTCTTGCCTCGGAGCCAAGCCCTATAATATCCTGAAGCGGCACAATTGCCATATCCGCAACGGACGACCACGCCCCGCGCATCATGCCCCAGTTATATCCTTCTTCCGTGGTAAGATTTAAATATTCTTTCGCAAATTCGATGCAGTGTTCCGGTGCCGTGTCAAACCATCCCATCACTGTATCGTTGTCATGCGTGCCCGTATAGACCACGCAGTGCTGCGTATAGGTATGAGGAAGGTAATTGCTTCCCTCCCTGCTGTCAAATGCAAACTGGATGACCTTCATACCAGGGAAACCGGAATCCTCCAAAAGCTTTACAACGGAAGGAGTCAGAAAGCCAAGGTCTTCCACAATAATCGGAAGCTTTCCCAGTTTTTTTTCAAGCTGGGTAAATAATGCCATGCCCGGTCCCTTTTTCCATTTGCCGTTCTTTGCAGTCTTATCCTTTGCCGGAATTGCATAATAGGAATCAAACCCGCGGAAATGGTCAATTCTTATGATGTCATAAAGCTCGGACATTGCTTTCACACGCTTTGTCCACCAGGCATAATCATCCTTTGCCATTTCATCCCATGAAAACAGCGGATTGCCCCAGAGCTGTCCGTCAGCGGAAAAAGCATCCGGCGGGCATCCTGCCACTTCAACCGGATTTAATTCCTTATCCAGGTAAAACTGTGTCGGGTTCGCCCAGACGTCCGCGCTGTCGCCTGCGACATAAATCGGCACATCCCCGATAATCTGTATGCCTTTTTTGTTCGCATAGGACTTAAGCGCTTTCCACTGTTTAAAGAACAGATACTGGAGCACCTTATAAAACATAATGTCGTCTTCGTAGTCTTTCCGCGCCTTTTCTATTGCTGCGGATTCCCTTATGCGCAAAGGCTGTTTCCATTCGCCCCACGCCTTTCCGCCGTTTGCATCCTTAAGCGCCATAAAAAGGGCATATTCATCCAGCCATTCCTTTTCTTTTTTGCAAAACTCCTGAAAATCCCCCGGTGTTTTCTTCAAAAAACGCCCGTATGCCTTTTTTAAGAGTGCATACCTGGATTTGTACATATTCCCGTAATCCACATACCGCCTGTTTTCCCCCCATTCAAATGACTCGCATTCTTCCTTTGTCAGAAGCTGCTGACTGCAGAGTATTTCCAGGTCGATAAAATACGGATTGCCCGCAAAACTGGAAAATGACTGGTACGGACTGTCCCCGTAGCTGGTCGGGCAGATTGGAAGAATCTGCCAGTAGGTCTGTCCGCCTTTAACCAGAAAATCCACAAACTCCTTTGCCTCTTTTCCCATCGTCCCGATTCCGTACGGGGACGGAAGGGAAGAAATCGGCATAAGCACTCCACTTGTTCTCATAGGTTATCCCTCCTGTTTATTATTGTCATTATTCGGTTTCCTTTTATAAAATCCCTTGCCAGCATAAATATTCCTATGTTACTATAGTAACCAGAACAAAAGTAAAAAACAAGGGGTGATTTCTTAAATGAACCATAAAGTACTCAAACACAATCTGCGGCGCGCACAGTCTTCGGTCAAATGGATTATCTTTTCCATTCTTACCGGCAGTATCGTTGGATTTCTCGGTACAGCCTTTTATCTGTGTCTGTCCTTTGTCACAACCCTGCGCATGCAGAATCCGGACATTCTGTTTCTTCTGCCGGTGGGCGGTCTTGCAATTGTCGCCATGTACCAGCTTCTTCACAATGCAAAAAATGCCGGAACAAACCTCGTCATCTCGGCAATTCATTACAACGATGAACTGCCCCTTAAGACTGCCCCGCTTATTTTCCTCTCAACGCTTATCACCCATCTCTTTGGCGGTTCAGCCGGACGTGAGGGTGCAGCGCTGCAGATGGGCGGAAGCATCGGAAACGCACTCGGCAGACTTTTTCGTTTTGACGACAAGGACAAGCATGTCATGATCATGTGCGGCATGAGCGCAGCCTTTTCCGCGCTGTTTGGAACACCGCTGGCTGCCGCCATCCTTCCGCTGGAAATCGTAAGCGTCGGCGTTATGTATTACAACGCACTGCTGCCCTGTGCACTCAGTTCCCTGGTCGCACACAGTGTTTCCATGCATTTTGGCGTTTCGGCAGAACACTTTTCGGTCGGAAAACTCCCGGAAGTTGGCGTAGTACCTGCCCTGAAAATTTGCCTGCTTGCCATTTTGTGCGCCTTTGTCAGCATATTTTTCTGCGTACTGCTGCACAAAAGCGAAGAACTGTTCAAACAATTTCTGAAAAATAAGTATCTTCGCATCTTTACAGGCGGCTGTATTCTGGTTATCCTTACACTGCTTGCCGGAAACCGGAATTACAACGGCGCCGGCATGGATATTATCGCCGGGTGTTTTAAAGGAGAGGTTCGTCCGGAAGCCTTCCTCCTTAAAATAATTTTTACCGCCATCACAATTGGCGCCGGATACAAAGGCGGGGAAATCGTACCTGCCTTCTTTACCGGTGCCACGTTCGGATGCCTGTTCGGAAACCTTCTGGGGTTTGCGCCTCCCCTTTGTGCCGCGGCCGGCATGACAGCCGTTTTCTGCGGTGTCACGAACTGTCCGGTTTCCGCCCTCTGCCTAAGCTTCGAGCTGTTCGGCTTTGAGGGTATGCCGTATTATCTGCTTGCAACCGCATTCAGTTATACGCTTTCCGGCTACTTCGGGTTATACCGGAGCCAGAAAATTGTTTACAGCAAATATAAAAGCAACTATATCAACAAAACCACTATATAGTCTGTCTTCCCAGAGCCATGCAGGACACCGCCTGTACTGTCGCAGTTTCTTTTGCGCTGCCAAGCGGTTTTGTCCCTGCGGCTGTCCCGTCAATATAGATATTCCATTCGTTTTCGTCTGGCAAAAAGAGCGTGACGGGCTTTTCGCCTGCATTATAAACCACAAATAACTGACTATTGTCATCCTTTAAGGTAAACGCAACTGTCATTTTTTCCGTATCTTCCACAAACCGGAGCTTTGTCTGCACCTCTTCTGCGGTTCTTAACCGGAGAAGAGGCTGTGACCTGCGGAATTCAATAAGACCTTTGTAATAGCTTAAGAGTTCTTCCTGGTCTTTGTCCCTGTCATAACGGATAGCATTGGTGGAAAGCGGCAGGTTAAAACTGTTTTCCGCAATGCCCTTTCCATCCGGAAGGGGTTTGGTTCTTAAAGCTTCCTCCCCGAGTAAGAAAAACGGGACACCCTGCGAGGTAAAGACGACGGACGCCGCCAGACGGTTCATTGCAAGCTTTGCTTTTTTGTCCGCGTCCGGCCTGGAAACGGAAAGCTTATCCCAGAGCGTCAGGTTATCATGGCAGGATACATAGCTGATTGTCCCCTGCGGTGATTTCGCCCACGCGCCCGCGGAATATCCGTACTGTCTGTAATCTACCTGCGGATGCCACACCGAGCCTGCCACGCAGAAACGCATCTGCTTTTCCATATCTGGTTTTCCGCTTGCAAACCCTTTTTCTATGTTGTAAAAAACATGCCCCCTGACATTATCCCTTATATCATCCGAAAACATGCCTATATCGTTAAGAAGCCTCGCATTCTGCTTTAAGGCGCGTTCATAATACGGAAGCGTTGAATCCCCTCCCGTCCAGCCTTCCCCGTAAAGCACAATATCCGGCCGGATTTTTTTTAAGGACGCACTGACAAGGTTCATCGTTTCCACATCCAGAACCCCCATTAAATCAAAGCGGAAGCCATCAATGTGGTATTCTTTCACCCAGTAACAGACAGAATCCACGATGTATTTACGCACCATCGGACGCTCGGACGCAATTTCGTTTCCGCAGGCGGAGGCATCTGAATATTTATCCCCGTTTTTGCGGTAATAATAATCCGGCACGCATTTTTGGAAACAGCTGTTTAAATCAAAGGTATGGTTATAAACCACATCCATAATCACGCCGATTCCTGCCTTATGGAACGCCGCCACCATCTCCTTGAATTCCCGCACGCGCACCTGCCCGTGAAACGGGTCAATAGAATACGATCCCTCCGGCACGTTGTAATTCAAAGGATCGTAACCCCAGTTGTACTGCTCTTTATCCGTCTGCGCTTCGTCCACACTGGCAAAATCATAGGATGGCATTAACTGTACATGGGTAATGCCCAGCTCTTTTAAATAATCCAGTCCGGTTGCCTGCCCGTTTTTATTTTTGGTTCCGGTTTCTGCAAGTCCCTTAAATTTCCCCGGAAAACCGGAGCCAGCGGATGCATCCGATGTCATATCGGCAACCGAAATCTCCGCAATTACCATATCTGTCCTGCTTTTTACATTAGGCCCCCTGTCATTTTCAAAGCCATCCGGGTTCGTCTGCTTTAAATCCAGCACCATGCTGCGCATCCCGTTTACGCCGGTTGCCACGGAATACGGATCCTGTGTTTCCACACACACGCCATTTCTCACCAGCTCATAGGTATAATAAACAAGATTTAAATCCCCCTGCCTTTTTAAATACCAGGTGCCTTTTATATCCGGCTCCATTTTTACTTTTTCAAACAGGCAGTCCCCGTTTCCCTGCCTGTACAAAAGCAGGTTTACCTCTTCTGCATCAGGTGCCCAAAGCCGGAACGCAGTGTATTCCTTATGATATACTGCCCCCAGGTCATTTCCTGTATAGTTCATGCTCTGGTCCATTCCATCCCTCCTCCCAGGTCCGCTTTTATGGCGAAATTTGTATTTCGTATTTTTTCGTAATTAAATTATATTTCACTTTATGCACTATGTAAACTGGCATTATCACTAAGTTGGTACTGGTTTTTTGTGAAAAAAGACTAATTCGTTTCCTGAATCATTACTTCTAATGTCTGCATTGCCTTTCCTGAATCAACTGCGGATGCGGCAGATTCAATTCCCTCTTCGATATTTTTGGCCGCACCTGCTAAATAAAGCGCTGCCGCTGCATTAAGCAGTACGATGTCCCTCTTTGCCCCGGTTTCTTTTCCGCTTAATATGTCCTTTGTAATCTGTGCATTTACGGTTCCGTCCCCGCCCTGCAAATCGGCAAGGCTGCATCTTTTCATGCCGAACTGCTCCGGCGTAATGGTAGAAACTTCTACCTTTCCGTCCTTAATTTTTCCGACCGTCGTGCCTCCAGTCAGCGTGATTTCGTCCATATTATCCTCGCCGCTTACTACAAACCCGCGCTCCACGCCAAGTCCCGCCATTACCTTTGCAATTGTTTCCACAAGTGCCGGACTGTATACGCCCACAAGCATCTTCTTTGCACGGGACGGGTTGGAAAGCGGGCCTAATATATTAAACACCGTGCGGATTCCAAGCTGGTTTCTGACCGGCCCCACATATTTCATGCAGGGATTAAAATGAGGGGCGAACATGAAGCCGATACCGTTTTCCTCCACGCACCTTTCTACCACGTCCGGGTCTGCGGAAATATTAACGCCAAGTGACTCAAGCACATCCCCTGCCCCGCTTTTTGAAGAAATGGAACGGTTACCGTGCTTTGCGACCGGAACGCCTGCCGCCGCCGTCACAAACGCAGAGGTTGTGGAAATATTAAACGTAAAGGTGCTGTCCCCTCCGGTTCCCACAAAATCAACATAATTGTTCACTTTCGGGCTTATGGTGTTTGCCTTGCTGCGGAGTACGGATGCAAAGCCTAAGATTTCATCCACGGTTTCTCCTTTCATGCGTAATGCGGTTAAAAGCGCGGCTGTCTGCGCTTCGGTCGCCTGACCGGTCAGAATCAGTTCTGCGACGCGCTCCGCCTCCTTACGGGTTAAATCCTGTCTGTTTGTTACTGCTGCGATTGCTGCTTTCATTTTTATTCCTCCCTATTAAGCCCTTAATTTAAATCCTTAATCCATTTTCTCCTGCCATTCTTACAGACAGTTTAATTCTTTCTTAAATGTACTGCAGTATTCTGCTGCTTTTTTAGCACTATAGTCGTGTTCCTTTAAAAGGCTGATAAAATGTGAGCCTACGATTGCACCGTCAATAATATCCTTCATCGGCTTTACATCCTCTGCCGTGCGGATTCCAAATCCCATCATAACCGGGATTTTGGAAACCTCTTTCACTGCGGTAAGATAGTTTATCACCTCTTTATGGAAGCTTCCGGACTGTCCGGTGACGCCCATGGAGGACACGCAGTAGACGAACCCCCTTGCATTTTCAAGAAGCTTTGGCACACGCCCTGCCGATACCGGGGATACAAGCTGGATTAAAATCGTTTCATCCTTATTTTCCAGCGCCTCCATAAGCTCCTCCTGCTCCTCAAACGGAAGGTCGGGAATAATCAGTCCGTCCACTCCCGCCCTGCGGCACTCTGCCGTAAACTCCTTTATGCCGTAATGCAGCAGGGTATTGTAATACATCATAAAGACAACCGGAATTTCCACGCCTTCCCCGCGCAGTTCCTTTATGCATTCAAATGTCTTTTTAAGGTTTGCCCCCCGCTGTATTGCTTCATAGGATGCCGCCTGTATCACGGGACCGTCCGCAACCGGATCGGAAAAAGCAATCCCAAGCTCTATAATGTCCGTCCCCGCCTTTTCCTGTGCCTTTATGATTTCCTTTGTCCTGCCATAATCCGGCAGCCCTGCCGTAATGTATGTGATAAATGCTTTTTCGTTCTTTTCTTTTAACGAAGAAAGCTTCTTTTCGATTCGGTTCATAATATGCTCTCCTTTTAGTTTAAATATCCTTTTCCTTCAAGATAGTCCGCAATGGTATTTACATCCTTGTCCCCACGTCCGGACAGACAGATAATCATGCTCTGCTCTTTTGTCATTTCCCCTGCCTTCTTAAACGCATAGGCAACGGCATGCGCACTTTCAATTGCCGGAATGATGCCTTCGAGCCTGCTTAATTCAAGCAGGGCGTCCATTGCCTCGGTATCGGTAATGGAAACATATTCTGCGCGCCCGCTGTCGCGCAGGTACGCATGCTCCGGTCCAACACCCGGATAATCAAGTCCTGCGGAAATAGAATGCGCAAGTTTTATGTTTCCGTTTGTATCCTGCAAAAGATAGGATTTCATGCCATGCAGCACCCCCGGTTCCCCAAGCGCCATTGCAGATGCATGTTTTCCGGTGTCTATGCCGAGCCCTGCCGCTTCAACGCCAATCAGCTTTACATCCTTTTCGTCGATAAATTCCGCGAACATTCCGATTGAATTGGAGCCGCCGCCCACACAGGCAATAACAACATCCGGATTTTTTCCCTCCGCTTCCATATGCTGCCTTTTGGCTTCACGGCTGATTACACTCTGGAATTCCTTTACCATCTTCGGATACGGGTACGGCCCGACCGCAGAACCAATGATATAAAAAGTATCCTCCGCTGTTTTTGCCCATGTACGGATTGCCTCATTTGTGGCATCCTTTAGGGTATTGCTTCCAGATTCCACTGAAACCACGGTTGCGCCCAGCATTTCCATGCGCATGACGTTTAATTTCTGCCGCAGCATATCTTCTTTTCCCATATAGACCGTACACTCCATGTCAAACAATGCTGCAGCAGTCGCAGTCGCCACTCCGTGCTGCCCGGCCCCGGTTTCCGCAATGACTTTGGTTTTGCCCATGCGCTTTGCCAGAAGAATCTGTCCCAGCACGTTGTTAATCTTGTGTGCGCCGGTATGGTTTAAGTCCTCCCTTTTTAAGTAAATCTTCGTCTGGTATTTTTCCGAAAGACGCTGTGCATAATAAAGCGGGGTTTCCCTTCCCACATACTGCGTGAGATAATAATGGTACTGTCTTAAAAATTCCGGATCACGGATTGCGCTTTCAAACGCATCATCCAGTTCCCCAAGCGTATTCATCAGCGACTCTGATACAAACTGTCCTCCAAATTTTCCATAATATGCTTTACTGTTCATAACTTCTTACCTTTCTTATGAATTCATTTATCTTTTCTCTGCTTTTTTGTGTCTGCACAGCGGATATATCTTCCACACCGGAGCTTACGTCCACCACATCCGGGGAAAAAATACGGATTCCGTCCAGCACATTGCCTGCATTTAAGCCTCCGGCAAGGATAAAATCCCGTCCCTGCAAAAAACCGCTGCGCCATCGTTTTCTGTCATCCCATGCAAAGGTCTTTCCGCTTCCGTATTCGGCACCGTCAAAAACAATTCCCCTGATCTTCTGCTGCAGCTTATCCGGCAGCTTTAAAAGTTCCTTTAATTTTTCTTCCAGCGAACCGGCATCCGTGATATTTACGGCATACCAGAGCGGAATTTCTGCGATTTCCAGTACTTTGGGAGTTAAAATCCCATGAACCTGCAGAATATCAAAACCAGCATTCTGCAGCGTTTCCGCCATTGTTTCATCCGGCGAAACCATGACAGCAACTTTTTTTATATCGGAATTTAATATTCTAAATATTTCTTTTGCCTGCGGTATTTTTATGTTCCGTTTACTTTTTTCAAAAAAAACGAAGCCTGCATAATCCGCACCTGATTCATTTAGGTACTCCGCCTCCTGCGGTAAAGTAATTCCGCAAATTTTAACTTTCATATTTTCACCTGATTTTTCGATAATTTTTCATTTAATAAATTTCTGTTTTATTTTCCAGAAAGATATTTTTCCATTTTTGCGCCAACTCTCCCGGATTTTCAGATTCCATAAATGCCCTTCCGATTAAGAAAGCGTCCACTCCGCAGTCCCTTAAGAAGGCTACATCCGCATCACAGACTATACCGCTTTCCGCCACCATGACTTTCTCCTTTGGTATATATGAACGAAGCCGTTTTGTATTTTCCAGTGTAATGGAGAAATCCTTTAAATTCCGGTTATTAACACCGATGATACGCGGATTAATTTTCATGGCACGTTCAATTTCCCATTCGTCATGGGTTTCCACCAGAACATCGAGTTCCAGTTCCCCTGCAAGCTGGAAGAAATCATGCATCTGCACATCATCCAGAATCGCCGTAATAAGGAGCACGGCGTCCGCCCCTATGGCCTTTGCCTCATAAAACTGGTATTCATCAATCATAAAATCTTTTCGCAGAATGGGAAGGTCTGACTTTGCCCGAATCTGCTTTAAGTATTCCACATTTCCATGAAAATGGTCTTCTTCCGTCAGGCAGGAAATGGCATCAACCGATGCATTGTATTCCGCAATGCGTTCCATCAGATCAATAGCACTTGTAATGTTCCCAAGGCTTGGAGACGCCTTTTTGAATTCCCCGATTATGGAAAGCCCCGGCTTTTTCAGGTTTTCATAAAAACAGTCTTTTTTTCTGGTCTTTGTTTCTGCGGCAAGCCTTTTCATTTCCGCTTCTGAAATATGTGCCCTATGCTCCGGAAGACGCTTCTTCTTGTCTTCAACAATCTGGTCTAAAATCATGTGTTCTCCCCTTTCTTTATGGTTTTATCTCCGGCTGCATGGTAAGGAAGTTCTCTATCATGCGCTTTCCATGCTCGGTGTAAATGGATTCCGGATGAAACTGCAGTCCGATAACCGGATACTCTTTGTGGCAGACTGCCATGATTTCCCCGTCCTTTGTTTTTGCCGTAACCTTAAGGCACTCCGGTAAATCTTTTTCCTGCAGGGCAAGGGAATGGTAACGCGCAACCCTGACCGGGGAAGGAATCCCTGCAAAAATTCCGTTTTCCTCATGGGTGATGGATGACTGTTTTCCATGATACAGTGCTTTTGCATAGGATACTGTACCGCCAAGCGCTTCCCCGATGCACTGGTGTCCGAGGCAGATTCCCAGAATGGGCTTTTTTCCGGTAAATTCTCGCACCACGTCCATGCAGACTCCGGCTTCTTTCGGATTTTTCGGTCCAGGGGAAAGCACAATCCGCTCCGGATTAAGCTTCTTTATTTCTTCAAGTGTAATCCTATCATTCCTTACGACCTTTATATCGGAATTAAAGATTCCAAAATACTGGTACAGATTATAAGTGAAGGAATCGTAGTTATCAATCAGCAAAATCATAATTTCTTCTCCTCTCCTGGTTCTCACAGAGAACCTGATACATTTTCTGGAACATCAGCTCATGCAAAATTTGCCTTCGGCAAATGAGCTGATGCTGCATATCAGGTTCTCACAGAGAACCTGATACATTTATAAGTGTCTTGGCAAGTGCCATTACCTTGTTGCAGCATTCATTAAATTCGTTTTCAGGAACGGAATCCGCAACAATGCCTGCGCCTGCCTGCAGATAGACTTTTTTGCCCTTTTTAACCATGGTGCGGATTGTGATACAAAAATCCATATCGCCGGAGAAATCCACATATCCGGTCGCACCCCCGTACAGTCCCCGCCTTGTATCTTCAAGCTCGTCAATAATCTCCATCGCACGGATTTTCGGTGCACCGCTTAAGGTTCCTGCCGGTAAAAACGAGGCTACCAGGTCAAACGGATGGAACTCTCCTTTTTTACGGCCTTCCACCATGGATACGATATGCATCACATGCGAATAATTCTGCACTTCCATAAACTGTGTAACCTTCACGGTTCCGAACTCACTGATACGCCCCATGTCATTTCTCGCCAGATCCACCAGCATGACATGCTCGGCGCGTTCTTTTTCATCCCTCAGCAGTTCATCCTTTAACAGTGCATCCTCTTCTTCATCAGCGCCCCTTCTTCTCGTTCCGGCAATCGGGCAGGTAAAGACCTGGTTCCCGCGCTGTTTTACAACCATTTCCGGCGAACTTCCGATAACCTCAAATTCCCCGAAATTAAAATAATACAAGTACGGGGACGGGTTCAGTTCCCGAAGCTGTTTATAAAGCGCAAATCCCGTCTGTTTTGTCTCTATCGTCCATCTCTGGGACAGCACCGTCTGGAATATATGCCCTTCTTTTATATATTCCTTTATTTTTTCCACCTTTCTGCCGTACTGTTCCATGGTATCGGACTGTTTTACAATCACGCCGTCATGGACAAATTCCGTACTGTTGTCCGTTTCTCCTTTCGTCCGGGCCTGGTTAATCAGCTCTTGTGCTTCCCTGATGCTTTTGTCACGCCCTTTTTCACTGTCCTCACCTAAAATTACGGCAGTGAGCGTTTCTGCTTCATGGTCAACCAGAATAAATTTGGTCATCAGCATCATCTGGATGGTTTCAATACCGATTTCATCCGCATTGTCATCCGGCAGATTCTCGGCATACCGCACAAAATCATAGCCGAGGTTTCCAACCAGCCCTCCGGTAAAGGACAGCTCGTCATTGTCCTTTACAATCTCAAATTCACTGTAATATTCTTTTAACAGCTCCAGCGGATTCCCTTTCCGCACATCTTTTGTACCATCCTTTTTTAAAATGACGAGTGAATTTTTATCAGACGTAATGATTTCATCCGGCTCTTTTCCAATGAAAGTATAGCGGTCATAGTTCTTGTCATAACTTTCGAGCAGGAAACCTTTTTTGTCTCCCACAAGACTTTTATATATTCCTATTGCAGTCTCATTTACAATACTGACCGTTTTCTTATAAACCCTTAATTTTCTTTTCATACT
>CAYNOE010000049.1:0-15282 GCA_964398745.1 uncultured Lachnobacterium sp. | reverse complement strand
ACTGGCTTCCCCAAAAATTACATCCAACATCTTTGAATTACTTATTGAATCCCATAAAAAACACGGGAAGTATCCCAATTTCCTGTGATTACTTCCCGTATTCCCGCTTTTCCAAATCCTTACATTGCTCCGGAATTGCTATGTATATCAATCCTACACAAACGAGTCCAGCCAAAAGTACTGGCTGCATAACGAAGAAGCTATTCACTCTTTAATTTATCAGCCAGTTCATAAACCCGTTTGCGCGTCAGCTCAGCCGCCTTATCATTTTCCAGAAGCGGCTGCATACTGCCGCCCTCCATCTCTTTTCCCGCAGCCTTCACTTCCTGGTCCTTCCACTTAATCCATTCCCGTTCCTCTTTCGTCAGTTCCTCCATGGCATCCGCATCCAGTTTTTCCTTCAGCCGGCTCCACAAACTGTTCAGCTCGTCATCCCACAACTGGAATATTTCCCCTGACAGACGGTTCATTTCAAGCTGGGCAAGTTCACCGCTTTGCAGCTTGACATTCATCTGCTGTGCTTCTTCTTCCAGTTGTTCAAGTTCTGCATCAATATCCGCGTCCTCATCTATGAAATTACTAGAAAATCCCTCCTGGGCAGAAACGTTATATAATCCATATGTTCCAAGCGTAGATCCTGCCTTTTTGGAAAGATCCAGATACCATATCCATTCCAGGTATTTCTTCGGCAATTCTGCAACCGGAGTATCCGGAAGATATAAATAGATTTCTTTGGCATCATCCAGACCATATACATCCGTGTATATATATTTCACGCCATCTATAATCTCTTCTGTGTCCGGTTCTTTATCATACTGAATGGAAGCAATTTCAAACTGGTAAGTAAAATCATCCTTCGCAACTGGTTCGGTGAAATTTCCATGAAAAACACACTGATAAACGGTTCCATTTGGATAATCTGTTCCGCTAATTCCCATGTCGGAATCATGATACCCTCCCGAAAAAGAACCGTCAGGCTGAATGGTAAGCGTTGTACACCATGCGCCCGCGCCACTCCCAAACCAGAACTCATAATTTTTCACTTTAGAAAAAATAGAAGTTTCTGTTTGTGGTTCACTCTCTGTCGCTTCTGTATCATGTTCCTCAGCACCATTTTCTGTGCCAATGTTTTCTGTATTACCGGATTCCGTATCAACAGTTTCAACGGTCACTTTTTCGCTGTTATCGTCTGTTTTCCCTAATTTTGTACCACAGCCAGCGAATGCTGCAGCAACGAACGTCATTGCCAGTAACAAGACAGCTATTTTCATTCTTTTCACCTTTAAATTCTCCTCTCTACAAAAACAATAAAATTAATCATTTTTCCATCTTAATTTCAAAAATCGTTTCTTCAATCACCTTCACGCACTCATCCGTCCGCTTTTTGATATCCTCCCCCCAGAAACGTATGACCGTCCAGCCTTCATACAAAAGCCGTTTGTTGATTTCATCATCCCGCTCTCTGTTACGGGAAATTTTCTTAATCCAGAATTCACTGTTATTACTTTTTTCCAGACGCGGCTTTAAGACCTCCCAGTCCTTCCCATGGAAAAATTCCCCGTCACAGAAAATCGCGATTTTATATTTTGTCAGTACAATATCCGGTTTCCCCGGCAGCTTATCATAATTTTTCCGGTAACGGTATCCCTTTTTCCATAATGCCTTTCTAAGAAGAACTTCAATCGTTGTATTTTTTGAGCGTATATGCTGCATATTTTTCCTGCGCTGCTCTTTTGTCAGTACATCCATACAACCGTCACATCCTTTTTATGACGCATTTGCCTTCGCAACATAGTATGTATCCCCGCCGTTTTGCAGGATAAATTCCTTACATTTTTCTGCTGCTTCCGTCCTGCCCTCATGCAGGTATACATCTCTTAAAATATCGCACAAAGCCACCTGCAGTAACAACATTTTACTGTTCTGCAGCAGGGGAATACAGTATTCTTCCACACCCGCGTAATTTCCCTGCTGCATGTTCAGGCGGATGCGCTTTAACTGGTAATTTACTTCATACTGCTGCCGGACCCGGGGGTTTAATTTTACAATTCCAAGCTGCTTTTGCATTTTTTCAAGCATTTCATATGCCGCCCTGTAATCCTGCTTCATGATATATGCATGTGTAAAATTGTTATAATAAGAAATCGCAAGGGCACTTTTCTTTTTTTGCCATCTCTCTTCATTCGCGGTAATACTCTGCAGATGGAAAAGAGCCGTATCCGCATCTCCAAGGGACAGATAACCTGCCGCAAGATTTGATGGCAGAAACATCTTCGTTATATTACCTTTTGCCTCACCATATAGGGCAAACGTCTGGCTTATAAATTCCCTGGCATTGCACTGGTCATTCAACATCCCCGTAATTGTATTGATACGCTTTGCTGCAATCGCGGACATCAGTATGTTTGAACCCAGAATCCATACAAGCTCAATCAGAAATACAAGCACCATACTGATATCCGTACAGATAACTAAGATAATCATCAGAATCACCAGCGCCAGTATACTTAAATAATATCCAATCCGCAAATCTTTATATGCCTTTAACATAATCCCTCCCGTAAATTCATACACTTATTCCTACATAGTACATAAACCATTATATCACAAATGGGACAAAAAAGAACAGCCCGGCTTTTCCACCGGACTGTTACTTTTTACTTACTCTTTATTCTGACCAGTCTCTTATAATTCCAGTTCTGTACAGCTTTACCGATGAAAGAAGAGAACACCCCTGCAGCAATACCAATAATCCATACAAATTTCCAGCTGACAAAGAAACCAGTCAGGCTGATTGCGGCAATAACAATCAGCCAGTACAGCATCTGAAACCTGCCGTTCTTTTTGCTCAGCTCAGCCGTGATATCCCTGCCATGTGAGGTATGCGGGGCATTCTCAATAAATTCCGCAGCGCCTGCCGTACCCGGGCATGCACGAAAATCCGAACTGCATTCTGCTGCCGCTTTTTCATATGCAGCATTGCCCAGAATTTCCTGCACGGCAGTTTTAATCCCTTCGGAAGAATCATCTTTTAACAGTATTCCTGCACCGATTTCCGTAACTCTCCTTGCCACGGCACACTGCTCTCCCGTCTGCGGATAAAGAACCATTGGCGAAGCCATATACAGGCTTTCGGAAACGCTGTTCATGCCGCAGTGCGTGATAAAAACATTTGCCCTGGAAAGGACGTCAAGCTGATTGACATACGGATAAACACTGATATTTGCAGGAAGCGTCCCGAGAAGCTTCTGATCCATTTCCTTTCCGCATGAAATAACCACGTCTGCATGAAGATCCTTTAATGCGTCAATACATTTATTGTAAAAATCAGGACGGTCATTAATCACGGTTCCCATGGAAATATAGATAAGCGGACGCTCCTTATTCTTTTCCGGCATCACATTTGAAAATACGGACGGTCCGACAAATTTATAGTGCTCAGAAAAGCTCTCCGCAAACGGCTGGAATTTCCGCGAGGTATACACAACAGAATCCATATCATTGCCGCTCTGCACAAGGGAAATGGCGCTTTTTACATGATAACCGTATGGCTCCAGCTTTTTTAGTTCCTTTGAAATCCTCGGAAGCCCAAAAACCATGTCCGCCATTTCTTTCGGGCTGTGCTTCATGTACTGCGAAGACATCTGGTTAAAGGCAAAGGTACTTGTGGATACAACCATTGGTATATTGTGTTTCCAGGCGCTTAATTTTCCCCAGAAGCAGACGGAATCCGTATAAATAACATCCGGCTTAAACGCTGCAAACTCCTGATTCAGAAAATCATCCATGCCAAGCGTAGTGCGGATATCTTGTATCGTCATCTCAGTGGTGGAAACATTTTTTAAACTGGCTTCCTCCTGCCTTGTCAACTTTGGCAGAAAGGAATCGCAGGATATAAATTCTGCTCCTGTAGCCCTGATTTTTTCCTCAAATTCGTTAAAGGAATAAAAACGGACAATATTCCCACGCCGCACCATTTCTGCGGCAACAGGAAGCATAGGGTTGGTATGGCCATGTGCCGGTATACAGAAAAACGCTGCTTTTTTCATTCCTCATCACCGTCCTTTCCATCAAAAGACATGCCAAACAGTTCGGCAAATGCGCCCTTGGGCGGGATTGCAATGCCGCGTTCCTCGTCACCGAGAAGGAGCAGGGTATCCCCCGGTTTGATTTCAAAGATATCACGGGCCTGTTTTGGAATAACGATTTGTCCTTTTTCCCCAACTGTAGCTGTCCATGCGTATTTACCTTTTGGTGCTGGCATTTGTTTTCCCTCCTCAAGTATGATTTGTATAACTAATCATACTTCAAAAGGAGAGAAATGTCAAGTTAAACACATTCCGCTCTCCGTCCCTCCGGTAGGAAATGCTGCCCCCGTGTTTTTCCATCACTGCTTTTGCGATTGCAAGTCCGAGTCCGGTTCCGCCACGGCTGTTTCTTGCGCTTTCGCCCCGCACAAAAGCAGTAAACATGGCAGACTGTATTTCCCCTGCAATCTCATCCCCGTCATCTTCCACCTGCAGCGTAATGTGTTCCTGTTTCTCTAAAAAAATCCGTATTTCCTTTCCGCTCTGGTTGTATTTTTTTGCATTCGTTAAAAGATTACTGATTACCCTTGTAAGAAGTTTTTCATCTCCCTGCACCAGAACCGGCTTTTCCGGAATATTAATTTCAAAAGTAAAACCAGCTTCCGTAATTTCCGCATAATACTCCGCACAAATCCGGCGCGCAAGCTCTGCGATGTCCACGGACATAAGTTCCAGCCGGTAATCCGCGCTTTCCATTTTTAACATCGTAAAAAGGTCTTCGGACATGGTATTTACACGCTCAGCTTTTAGGGCAATCGTTTCATAATACTCTTCCAGTTTCTCGTTTGGCACCATTTTTTCCTGCAGGGCGCAGGCATAGGATTTAATCGTGGCAACCGGGGTTTTGATATCGTGGGAAAGCTCAAGCAGCATTTGCTGGCGGCTGTTAATCATCTTTTCATTTTCCGCCTTCTGGATATGAAGCTGCTCGGTCATACGATTGAATGCCTGTCCGATTTCCACAAATTCACGCTCTGTCTGCATGGAAAGCTCCACCTGCTCCTCACCGTTTTCCACACGCTTCATTCCATCAATCAGACTGTCAAGCGGTCTTTTTATTTTACGGAAAGTATAAAAGCTGACTGCAAATACGTCGGCAAGAACCAGCAGAAAAATAGCCAGTGATTCCGTACTGTTTATATTGGAAATAATTGCCTTGTCTACATTCAGATTATAAATCACGGTAAACGCATCCGGCGGATAAAAAATAAGATAATATCCCCCCTCTTTTTTCTGCCAGAAAATATGGTATCTTTCTGCTGTATCATTGATATGATCACCGTCCACGGATATCATAGCATTGTCCTCATAAAGATATGCCTGTACCTTTTTTTCTGCATCAGTTGCCAATAGGAGCTGCTCCGGTGTATAGGACCGGGTTTTTGTCTGTTTTTTCCCATAGACTTTTACCACCCGGTAGTCTGCATCCAGTTCTTCCACCCAGCCTCCAAACTGATAAACCACATCAAGGTTTCCAATCGTGCCATCTTCTTTGACAGAAAGCCCCGGAAAGTCCATCATTCCCTGACTTCCGGAAGAAAACAGCGTAAATGCCAGAAGACTTGCAACCACCAGAAAAATCGCAATAAAAGCAAATATCATATAGCTTCCAATCAGTTTGCCAAAAATACTTCCCTTCCGTTTTTTCATCCTGAATTTTTTCATGCCTGCTCCTTTTCAAAACGGTAGCCAAGTCCTTTTACCGTTTTAATCATCTGCGGCTTTTTGGGTTCATCCTCAATCTTGTTGCGCAGATTGCTGATATGCACCATTACCGTGCCATCATCCCCCATATAAGGCTCATCCCATGAATAAGCAAAAATCTGCTGTTTCGTGTAAATGCGCCCCGGCGATTTCATCAGAAGCTCCAGGATTTTATACTCTGTTTTTGTCAGGGCAATTTCTTTATTGTCTTTTTTCAGCGCACAGTCCGTAAGATTCAGTTCCAGATTAAATGCCTTCAAAATGTCACTTTCTTCACCCTTCTGTTCCTGATAATCATAGCACCGCCTGAGCTGCGCTTTCACACGCGCCATTACCTCCAGCGGATTATAAGGTTTTGTAATATAGTCGTCCGCACCAAGTTCCAGCCCAAGTATCTTGTCATAATCCTCCGTCCGCGCCGTCATCATCAGCGCCGGAATTTTACTTTTTTCCCGTATTTTCCTTAACACGGAAAACCCGTCCATTCCCGGCATCATAATATCCAGAAGAACCAAATCCGGTTTTGTCTTCTCAAACAGCGCAAGGGCAGCCAAACCGTCGGCTGCCTTGACAAGCTTCATATTTTCCTTTCCCATAAACAGTTCGAGTGCATCCAGAAGCTCTACTTCATCATCCGCCGCCAGAATCACAAACTTTCCGTCTTTCATATCTGTGGTTTCCTTTCCTGTTATGGCCTGCAGTATTTTTCAAGCAGTTCATCCAGACTGCAGTCCATGCTAAATTCTGCCTGCCAGCCGTCTGTAACCTGATCCAGCAACAGCGCTTTTAACATTCCCATGTGATAATATTTTCCGTCCCCGTTTTCATACTGGAAATCCGCCAGATAGTGTTCATGCCATGCTGCATCATCTTCCAGTCTGCGGTATGCCTGGCTCTCCACATACATCGCAGTACCTTCCATATTTTCCAGAAAATATTCCATGGCATTTGCAGAATCCGAAAGAAGTTTTTTCCGTTCCCCCGAAACGTCCAGTGCCTGCACAATATAATCTTTTTTCTGCGTATCCTCTGCATCATATGCTTTCTGCAAAAGCTCCATCTCTTTTTCAAATGCATGAACAGCTTCCGGCTTACTGTCCACCTCGCGGACAATCAGCTCCCCCCTGTCCTGGTCCTTTTGCACGGACGCATTGTCCCACAGAGTTTCAATTTCTTCCTGCCAGTTATTTTGCTGCCATATATGAAAAGCTTCGTGCCATATCGTTGCCGCCTGCGAGTTTTTACTGTAACTGTCTTTTGAAAATGCCATTGTTCCCTCGGTCATTTTGCCCGATACCGTACCAGCCGCATCCAGCATATCAAAAAGGGATGAAAAGTTTTCATATGACGGAACAAGCGCCTGGTATTCCCCGTCTGCTTCAACGACCGTACCGGCAAAAACATCCAGTACCGCGTCTTCTTTTTTTATCTTTTCCTGCGATGCTTCCACAACGTAATCACAGTTTCCATTGTAAAACCGTACCCTGTAATTCGCAAGGGAAAATTGCGGAAAGCCCAGCTTTTGCATATCATCATCCAGAGATAATGCCTTCTGGTAAATTTCCCGGTCTGTTTTGGACAGTCCGTATTCTCCGGTCAGTACACTGCCTGCTGCAAGTATAATTCCAAGAACGATGTAACCGATTTTAAATAATTTCATTTTTTAATCTTCCTCCTTTTGAACATCCGCTCATGCAAAATTTGCCAGGTCATATCCCTGCGGGATACGACAGTCGGCAAATGAGCGGATGCTACATGTCAAGTTTTTCATAAAAAACTTGACACAACCCTTTAAGCTTCTTTTTTACGGAACAGAAACAGTCCGAGTGATACAATCCAGACTGCCAGAAGTCCCATCCAGACCGGATGGGGCTTCGTGCTTTCCTGCACCGCAAACTGGTATGCCGTTTTCTGGATTCCGTTTAAATCCGGCACAATATGCAGAAAAAAGGAAATACATGCTCCGCCAATTCCGCCTAACATCCCTTTAAAAATATCCATCATACCGTGAAATACTCCAAAAACGAACACCAGCGCTCCCAGTGCCCCAACCGCCATGGATGGAAGCTTAATACTTAATACGCTGACAAAAAGACTGACAAAAGTAATGCTGATTCCCATTATGAAAAATGCCGGAATCATCCGCGGCAGAACCTCTGTGTGCCCCTTTGCCACTGCATATACAGCAATTGCAAGATAAAGAATTCCAGCTGCAGCAAGCGATGCAAAAATATTTGCAAGGGCAAGCCCGCCATGATATTCGCTCTGGCTGATTTTCCGTACCCAGACAAGGTGACTGTTTTTACGCTCATACTCATTGGGTATGGTTTTCAGGCTTAATACAACCGCAAGAATACATCCGATGAAATGCACCAGTGCATGCATAACCATAAACATATTGGAAAATCCGGTGACTGCCTCCCCGTCGATTGTAATGCTTGCAGTTCCCGTACTGCAGAGAAGTACAAGCAGAATGGCAATGACCAGAATAATATACAGTTCTTTCCGGCGCATCCGCTCTTTTAATGCATTTTTTGCTATAATTCCAATACTGTTATTCATTCCGTTTTCCCTCCGTTTACTGCTTCAATAAAGATATTTTCCAGACTGGTTTCCATGGTAAAATCTTCTTTGGTAAAGGTACGCATGACCTTTCCCTTCCGCATGATAATTCCCTCATCACAAACCTTTTCAATATCACTTAAAATATGCGAATTCATCAAAATGGTTTTACCCTCTTTTTTGAGCCTGTCAATCAGTTCAATCATCTCAATCCGTCCCATGGCATCCAGTCCGGCGCACGGCTCATCCAAAACCAGCACCTGCGGATTTCCAAGAAGCGCCTGCGCCAGTGCCAGCCGCTGCAGCATTCCCTTGGAATAAAATTTAATCTTTGTTTTTTCGTTCTCAAGACCTACCAGCTCCAGCAGCGATTCACTTTCCTCTTTTAAATTTTTATTCGGAATTTTCTGCAGCGCCCCGTAATAGGAAAGTACCTCCATGCCCGTTAAAAACGGAGGAAAATAAGGCGTCTCCGGCGAATAGCCAATGCTGGTTCCCTCATTAATTTCAACATTTCCTTCATCTTTTTTGACAAGGGAAAGTATCATTTTAATCGTGGTGCTTTTCCCCGCCCCGTTGCTGCCAAGCAGTGCAAAAAGTGTTCCTTCTTTCATGGTAAAGGACAGATGGTCCACTACGGTTCTGCCGTGGTAGGATTTTGTAAGATTCGATATTGTAATCATGTAAATTCTCCTTATGGTTATGTAATTGATTTACATCAATCATCTTACCCTCCGTATTTTAAGGCAAAATAAAATCAACCTTAAGATAACTTAAAGGTTGATTTTCTAAATCCAGCTATTCTAATTTTATCTCTTCCTGCTAAATAGCATCCGCTCGCATGATACAAATGTCGCGACATAATACCCGCCGTAAACAATGAGCAGCACCAGAAGCGTCACCCACACACTTGCACGGATTTCCATGTTCATAAAAGTACTGATCTTACCAAGCACTTCCGGCATCGCTGCTATCGTATAAATCCCCGCCAGGGCAAGCGGTACGGCAAAATAAACGCCTGTCTGACGTCTGACTGCCGCTTTCATCATTTCGAGGGGTACTCCCTGATTTGATAAAAGCTTAAAACGTCTGCGGCTGTCTGACATCTGGGTGAGCTGCTGTATGGAAATTAACGCTACGCAGATTAACAGGAAAATAATTCCCACAAAAGTACACTCAAATACCGGAAGCCCGAGTGCAAGATAATATATGGAGTAAATTCTTGCCTTTGAAGTCCATGCAAAAGGCGTATTGTCAGGGTCATACTCCGTAAGCGTATCAAGCATCGCATTTGCAGCATCCGTATCCGTTCCTTCCTTCCAGAATCCCTGTAAAAGATACGAATCCACCGGCGAACGCTCCGCTACCGCATCCGGAACGATTAATGTTCCCCTGTCATTGTTTGCAACTGATGTCATTTCATATACATATGGTTTCAGTTCTTTGTCTGCCAGCGTAAGTTCTGCTCCATTAATATCCAGCCGGTCTGTATGGTCTGCAAAATACTTCATGTACTGGTAAGTCCCTTTATAATTACAGTTAATGATAAATTCATCATCTGCAAGCGTAATTTCCGGATATCCCTGGGCACGCAGACAGCGGTTGTAATTGCTGATGCCAAGCAGCCAGACATTACATTCCGGCAGTGCACGGTCCACATCCCACAGCTTTGCATCCTGCCCTTCAAACAAATCCCCGTAGGTCAGGTTTTGTGCCGATTTTTCCTCTATCTGAAAACTGGTATCAATAACCGGCGCCAGATCCGCTGAATATTCAAATTCTGCCGCAATGCGGATAAGATCTGCATCCTCTCCCTCTTTTACCTCATTCCCTTCATAATACAGGGAAAAGTCATACGGGGTAAAATCTTTTGACAGGTTTGCCATAGTAATCGCCATGCTGGTGCCTGTCGTAAAGAGAAGGATGGTAATGGTTAAAAGCAGGCACACCACTGACATGGATACAAAATTCCCCTTAATACGGCTTCCAATCTGCCGCACCAGAAAACAGTTAATTCCCTTAAAATAAAACTTCTTACTCCTGCGCGCAAGCATCATAAATACAGCCGCTGCCGAATAAAAAAACAAAAGGGTTGCGGCAATCATAAGCACAATTCCATATGCCAGCTGGTTTTTTCCGGGAAGCATATTTTCCGATCTGAAAAACGCAAACCCAGTCACAAAACAGCAAATTCCCAGTATAAAGCTTAAAATGTAAACAATGTTTCCACGCGATTTTAATTCCTCGTTTTTACGCTCCGCCGTAAACAGTTCCATCAGCGTTACTTTTGATACCGTAAATACATTGAATGTCATGGTAAACAGATAAATAATTCCGAAACAAAGCAGAGTATTTTTCAGTGCCCGGACAGAAAATGTCAGGGCAAAATTTACCACCTCACCTCCAAATACCCTTAAGGATGCTACCGCCAGAAACTGCGCGAGGAAAATCCCGAAAACCAGTCCCGCCGCAAGCGACAGCAGACCGATCAGAAAGGTTTCACATACAAAAATCATGGATATTTTCTGTTTTTTCATCCCAAGGAGCATATAAATCCCAAGCTCTTTCTGCCTGCGGCGCAGTAAAAAACGGTTCACATACAGCACCATAAATCCAATCAGAAAAGACAAAAGCCTTGACAAAATTTCAGTCGTCGAACCAATGGAAGACATCATTTTCTGAAAATCGCTGCTTAAGCTCGCAAGCGCATCCGACTGTACCACCGCATTAAACGCATAAAAAATGCCGGTAGAAATGACCAGTGTAATAAAATAAACCAGGTAATCCCTGATATTTTTCACAAGATTTTTCCAGATTAACCTGTTAGTCTTCATCACTGTCACCTCCAAGCAGCGCCACCACGTTTAAGATTTTCCCATAAAACTCCTTACGGCTGTCCTGCCCTTTTATGAGTTCATCAAAAATATGGCCGTCCTTTATAAAAATAATCCGCTGGCAGTAAGACGCAGCCATGGAATCATGCGTAACCATCATAATGGTTGCCTGTTCTGCTTCGTTTAATTTTGCCATCTGCGAAAGAAGCATTTTTGCCGATCTGGAGTCCAGTGCGCCAGTCGGCTCATCCGCAAGGACAAGCGCAGGTTTTGTAATGATTGCACGCGCTGCCGCAACTCTCTGCTGCTGTCCGCCGGACATTTCATAAGGGTATTTTTCCAGAACTTCCCCTATATCAAGAAGCGCTGCCGTTTCTTTAATCCTTTTGTCAATTTTATCCGCAGGAACCTTTAAAATAGAAAGGGCAAGCGCAATATTCTCATAAGCTGTCATTGTATCCAGCAGATTAAAATGCTGAAAGATAAAACCGAGCTTTTCACGTCTGAAATCCGCGAGTTTCCCGCCGCGAAGCTTTGTAATGTCCTGTCCTTCAATCACGATATGTCCCGCCGTGACGGTATCAATCGTGGAAATACAGTTTAATAATGTTGTCTTTCCCGAACCTGACGCACCCATGATACCGACAAACTCACTTTTATATATTTCAAAAGAAATGTCGTCAACCGCTTTTGTAACATTCCCCCTTCCTCCGTAATATTTCATTACATTCTCTGCCTTTAAAATAACCTGTGACATACTCTTTCTCCCTAAACCTATTCTGCCACCTGAATCGGCGACGCCTCGTATAACATCAAACAGCTTAACATGGATTTGGGGCGGTAACAATCGAAGTTCCTAACAATAACATTACATTTTTGTAAGGTTTTATGTAAGCTCTGTCACCATACTTCCTACCGGAAAAACAATCGTAATGATTGTTCCTTCCCCTTTCTTTGAAGAGGCTTCAATCTTAAGGTTCATTTTGTCGCAGAGTTTTCTGCAGAGGTATAACCCAATCCCCGTTGATTTTGCACCGTTTCTGCCATTCTCTCCGGTAAATCCTTTGTCAAAAACACGCCCGATATCGCGTTCTGATATTCCGATACCATTATCCTGTATTACAAGCCGTACTCTTTCCTTTTCGGCAAATCCGTTAAACGCCAGCGAGAGAACATCTTTTTTATATTTAACGGAATTTGTGATAATCTGGCTTAAAATAAACTTCATCCACTTGCGGTCCGCCAGCGCCTTATACTCCAGACCATTCATGGAAATTACTGCTTTTGCACTGATCAGCGCCATGGAATTTTCCTTCAGGGCATCGGACACGAGTTCATTCAGTGCTATATTTTCTGCCACAAAATCCTTTTCCACAAAAGTGCTTCTGGCATAATAAAGCGCCTGCTCCACAAGCATATCCACTCTTTTAAGCTCCTGGTTCATCTGTTTTTTTACCCCGGCAGCCTCTTCATAATCCTGATCCTGCAACAGTTCTATGCTGTCATCCAGTCGGTCCAAAAGCAGATTTAAAAGCGCAATCGGCGTCTTAATCTCATGTACCCAGACTTCCACGTACTCCCGGTATTCACCCAGATTACGCCGTATTTCCATAATCTGATTAAACATGGACAAATCCGCTTCCGCAAGAATCATCTGCAAAAGTTTTCCTTCCGCGAAATCCGCTTCATCAATCACATCATGGAGCAGCGTCTTTTCATACAGGGCGCCCATTCTGTCCATTACTTCCCGGTAGTAACGCACTCTGTGATAAAAATCCCATGCAAAAACCGGAAGCAATGGTAAAAAGAACAGCAAAACAAGGAAAACAATAAATATTTTCCTTGTCCCAATCAGCCATAAAAAAACCGCCACAGCTGCTGCCGAGCCTGCGGCTGCAATCATATATTTCAGTTTATCTGCAAAATAGTCTTTTACAAATACTTTAAGTGTATCATTTTCCATATTCATTACTGTACCTTATATCCCATCCCCCTCTTTGTCCCAAGGTAATCCGTCACACCGATATCTGCCAGTTTTTTCCGCAGCCTGCCGACATTGACGTTTAAGGTGTTCTCATCAATAAACTGTCCGTCCTGCCAGAGCATATTTATGATTTCATCCCTTGTGACAATCCGCTCCGGCTTTTGCATCAGGGCATACAGTATTTTCAGCTCATTTCTTGTAAGCTCCGTGCTTTTGTCCTGGCAGGAAACAACTGCCACTGCCGTATCCAGAGTGACTCCTTTATATGTAATTCTGTTTTCTGCCGTATGCTTTAACATTCTTTTCGCTACAGCTTCAATGTGTGCCACCAGTACCTTGGGATGGTACGGCTTCGCAACAAAATCATCCGCACCGCACTCCAGCGCCATGACCTCCTCCATCGCGCTGTCCTGCGCCGTAAGCATGATAATTGGAAACGTGTATTTTTTCCGAAGTTCCCTGCAAATTTCATATCCGTCTTTATACGGAAGATTGACATCCAGCAGGACAAGGTCTGGCGTGTCCTTTGCAACCGCGTCCATGATGTGCTCAAAATCCGCATATGCAGCCGTGCCATATCCATATTTTTGCAGAAGCGACGACACTTCAGCGCGCATCTGTTCCTCGTCTTCTATGATCCCTACTTTTAATTTTTGTTCGGTCATTGCCTGCCCCCATACTGATTTGCAACCTAAAGCTAAGTAGAGTATATTTTATTTTTTATAAAATAACAAGTCTCAACTCCTCATTCCAGATATTTTTCTGCCGCCAGGGCTGCATTTGCCCCGTCAGCCACAGCTGTTATAATCTGGCGGTTTTGTTTTGTGCGCACATCTCCCGCCACAAAGATTCCTTCTACATTTGTCCTGCAGTCTTCAGCTGCCACAATATATCCTTTGTCATCAAGCGCTACGGTATCTTTTGCAAATGCAGTATCCGGTTCCATGCCAATAGCAACAAACACTCCGGATACAGGCAGTTTTTTTTCTTCTCCGGTCTGGTTCTGCACCATGGTCACTTCTTCCACCATACCGTTTCCGGCAATCTTTTTTATTTCATAAAACGGAAGAAATTCAATATTGTCAGTATTTTTTATCCTTTCCTGCAGGGAATTTGCCGCCCGGAAGCGGTCCCGCCTGTGTACCAGATACACTTTACGGCATCCTTTTGCAAGATGCAGGGCATCACCCAGCGCAACATCGCCCCCGCCTGCAACCACAACATCTTTTCCTTTATAAAACACTGCGTCACAGGTTGCGCAGTAAGAAACTCCGGAACCTGTAAATTCATCTTCTCCCTCTGCCCCCAGTTTTCTTTGCTTTGCGCCTGTCGCAATAATAATTGCATTTGCCGTAAGTACTGTGCCGTCTGAAAGCTCTGCTTCCTTCTTCCCGTTATCCCTGACTGCATTTACCGTTCCGGTTTGAAACATAACTTCCAGCGCTTCAGCGTGTTCCCTAAACTTTACCGCCATTTCATAACCGCTGATTCCATTCAGTCCGAGGTAATTATCCACCCGGTCTGTCTTTATAATCTGTCCGCCGCTGTATTCTTCCTTTTCAATTACCAGAACATCAAGCAAAGCTCTTTTGGCATAGACAGCTGCCGAAAGCCCTGCAGGACCGCTGCCAATTATGATTACATCATACATATCCAGCCCTCCCTTAAAATCAGCCCATTCAAAATTTGCCTTACCGTCTATTATCATATGTAAAAGACAGGTGTTCATACACTTAATTTATAATAATGCAGAAAATTGTTGAATGTATGGCAAAACTATGATACACTAATCAGAATTAAATATGAAGCAGTCAGGTGTCAGAGCAATGATTTTATCATTGGCTCTGGTGAAAAGGGAAACAGGTGCAAGTCCTGTGCGAACTCGTCACCGTAATTAGGGAGCTGAGGCCGGTATATCACTGGGAAACTGGGAAGATGGCGGATGCGATGATTTTCAAGCCGGGAGACCTGCCTGGCTGCTGTACAGAAACAATTGTTTCAGACCACGAGTAACTGGTTGTACGTTTAAGAATACGGGAATGCTGTCAGTTTATAATTTTCTTGTATCTTTCTTTTGTGTGCAAACCCTTTACCTAAATGGAAAAGGGTT
>CAYNOE010000048.1:0-15386 GCA_964398745.1 uncultured Lachnobacterium sp. | reverse complement strand
TCCACATGGCACTTTTATATGCAAATCCGTTTCCCTTGTCATTATCCGTTGCCGCACGCCAGAACGCCGGCTTCGGCGTACGGTACAGCCATTCTTTTCCATCCCTTTGCAGGGATTCCATACCTCCGGTCTGGGTGGAAAAGATATAGGAAAAATCCTCTCCGTGTACCCCGATGGTTACATCACCGGCTACAATCTTTAGTGCCATAATAATACCTCACCTCCTGCATTGCCGGTTTCCCTGTCCGGTCGGCAAATACGATTCCATTACCGGAAAATTCGTAGTCGCTCGGACGGTCGTCAAAATCACCGCCATAGCGCAGTACCCTCTCTCCTGTCACCTCATCCGTCACATAAACCGCCTGGTCAATATAATCCCAGATAAATCCGCCCTGGTACATCGGGAAACGGTCAAGAAGGTCTGTATACTCTTTCATGCCGCCCAGCGAATTTCCCATGTCATGCATATATTCGCACAGCAGAAACGGCTTTTTCGGATTGTTCTCTAAATATTCTATGATATCCTCCGGATATGCATACATCCGGCTTTCCACATCAGAAATCACATCCTCATATTTGCGGTTGTTCACCACTCCCTCATAATGCACAAGCCGCATATCATCCGTTTCCTTAAAGAAGCGGTTCATTGCCGCCAGCGCATCGCCTGCGTAAGACTCATTCCCAAGCGACCAGAACAAAACGGAAGGATGGTTTTTGAAACACTCAAAGTTTGTCCGTGCCCGGTCAAGAACCGCGCCTTCCCATTCCTTAAAGCTGCCCGGCACATTCCACGATGGTTCGATGCCGCCCGCTTTCTGCCAGGAACCATGGCTTTCCAGGTTTGTTTCCGACATGACATAAATTCCGGCTTCGTCACACAGCCTGTACCATTCCTTCTGGTTCGGATAGTGGCAGGTTCTGACGGCGTTTATATTGTTCCGCTTAATGCAGTCAATGTCCCATTCCATTTCTTTTTTTGTAATGCAGCGTCCGCCTTCTGCACTCCATTCATGGCGGTTCACTCCGTTTATAATAAGGCGTTTTCCGTTTAACAGTATAATTTTATCCTTTATTTCAATCCGGCGGAACCCAATTTCGCAGGATGCGGCTTCCACAACACGGAAGCCAGCATCCATCAGCAGTATCTTAAGGTGGTACAGATACGGGCTTTTGTTCTCCCACGGAATGATTTTATCCAGCGCAGATTCTTCCATGCAAACCTTACTTATATCTTCCGCTGTAAAAGCAGTTTCCCATGTCAGCACCTGTTTATTGTCCGCATCCGTCAGTATCATTTTAAGGCTTCCCTGCGCCTGCTGTCCTCCGGAAATTTTAATTTTTACCGCAAGGCTTCCGCTTTTGTTATCTTCATTCAGATACGGCTTTGCCCAGATATCCTCCACATGAAGCGCAGGCTTTGCATATAAATATACGCTCCTGAATATCCCAAAAAACCGGAAAAAATCCTGGTCCTCCAAAAATGCCGCCGTACTTCTTTTGTATACCTCCACGGCAAGCACATTGTCCTTTTCCTTAATATACGGCGTCAGATCAAACTCGGACGGGGTAAAGCTGTCCTCCGCATAGCCTATAAATTCACCGTTTAACCAGACATAACATGCCTCTTCCACCCCGTCAAAACAGATGCATACTCTTTTCCCCTGAAGCCCTTTGTCAAGGTCAAATTTCTTTATATAAGAGCCGACCGGATTGTCTTCTGCTTCACTGAAGCTTCCGGTTTCTGTCTGGTCTTTTCCTTTTGTATATGCCGGACGTCTAAACACCTTTCCTTCCCATGGATACATGGTGTTAATATAATGCAGCCCGCCATATCCCGCCATTTCGATATGGCATGGTACGGGTATTTCATCAAATCCTGTACTGATATAATCCTCCCTGTAAAAATCCTCCGGACGGCTTTTGGGATTCTTCGCATAATGGAATTTCCATGTGCCGTCCAGCGGCTGGATGAGGGAGCTTTGTCCCTCATCCGCCTCTTGTTCTGACGCATAAATTTTATGGTCACTGTGCGCCGGAAGCTGTCCGACCCGAAATACCTGCGGATTATCCAGCCAGCCGGGTTCTGGTCTTTGTATTGTCATGCCTTCTCCTTTACTTCAAACAGTTTCTCCTATTCTACTCCTTTACCGCGCCTGCCGCAACCCCTGCAAGAATATATTTCTGGAAGAAAATATAAATCAGCACGGTCAGTATCATAATGATAATGATGCCCGCAGCAAGCGTCTGCCATGAGCCCTGCTGTGCGTTCGCATAATCCATCAGAAACGTGGTCAGCGTACGCAGTTTATTCTTCGGCATATACAGGTATGGAATGTACATATCGTTAATGATGTTAATCGCCTTTATGATACAGACCGTCGCGGTTGCCGGAGCCAGAAGCGGAAAAATAATCCGGTAAAACAGTGTGAAATAAGAACATCCGTCCAGAAGAGCCGCCTCGTCCAGCGATACGGACAGTCCGGAAATAAACTGACGGTAAATGTAAAGCTGCATCAAATCAGATGCTACGTAAATCACAATCGGCGCACCAAGCGTATTATAAAGATGCAGCCCGTTGATAATCCTGAAACGTGCAATTTCTGTAACAAATGTCGGAATCAGCATCCCCAGGAAAAACAGGGATACGACAATCTTTTTCCCGCGAAAATCAAACCGCTCAATAATAAATGCCGTGATAGTACCTGTCATAACATTAAAGAATACGGATACAACCAGTATAATTCCGGTATTTTTAAATCCCAGCAGCAGATATTTGTCTGTCAGAACTTTCTTAAAGTTAGCCATTGTAAAATCCTTTGCCGACGGGGGCAAAAGCGGTGAGGACAATGTCATTGCCGCCTTTGTTTTTACTGCCGCAAACAGCGTCAGCACAATTGGTGCAAGGACAATTACAACCATGCAAAGGCAGATAATCTGTTTAAAAATCTGCTGTATGTGTCTTTTTGCCATGTTTTTTCCCTCCTGTCTTTTTTTCCTTCAACACCAGTCCGTGAATAATGGTATTCTGCACCACATATATGATGACTATCATAATCATAATTGCAACTGCCATTGTGGATGCAAGTCCGAAATTGGAAAACGTGAACGCCGTCTTAATCGTATAAAGTGTAAACGTGGATGACGCATAACCCGGACCGCCCGCCGTCATGACAAACGGGATGTCGAAAACCTGCAGCGCACCGCGGATATTGTCAAACAAAACGAAATCCACCATCAACATTATGGACGGAATCTGTATGTATTTAAAAATCTGCCATGTATTCGCCCCGTCAATCTCTGCCGCTTCCATGGTATCCTGCGGGACAGACTGCAGCGCCGCCATAAAGAGAATGATATGGTAGCCGCTGAACCTCCAGAGTGATACAAACGCCAGCACATAATTGACAATTTTAGGATCAGACAGCCAGTTTCTAATCCAGCCCTCCAGATGCGCGGCAGTTAAAATCGCATTTAATGCACCGTTTACCGGTGAGAAAAAGTAGGAAAATGCATATGCAATTGCCACGCCGTTTATAATATACGGCATAAATACCATGGTCTTATAAAACTTTGCCGCACGCAGCTTACTGGTAAGAAGCACCGCAAATGCAAGCTCGACAAAAATCATGAACAAATGCACTACAAAATATACTGCGTTATTCTTTAATGAAAGCCAGAGATCCTTGTTCTGGAACATGGCAATATAATTATCAAATTTAATAAAATTACTGCTTTTTGAAAATCCGTCCCAGTCCGTAAAGCTCATCCGGAACAAGTCAATTGCCGGAAATACCACGAACCCGACCAGAAGCAGAATGGGAACCACAAGCGAGATAATAATAAACTGCCTGCGCTTTTTGCTTAGTGTATTCATAAATTTATACTCCTTTCTGCCCAGCTCTGATAAAAATCCCGTATAAACTGCGGGAGCCGTTTACACGGCTCCCATCAGCCTGATACCTACTGGATTCCAAGCTTTGCCCTCGCATCCTTCCACTTTTTATTTAATTCATCCATTTTGGCTTTTAAATCAAACCCGTCTGTCATCATTTCCGCACCCAGCTTCTTATAATCAAAGGTTGTTTCATTCTGAATGGCAGTAAAGTCATCTCCGCCGCCGTCATACATAACCATTACTTTATCCGGACAGAGGTTGTCAGCTTCCGGATTCTCGGAATGTGTCGTTACGCCCATGAAAGAGTCGCCCTGTACCACTACATTGTACGGGTCTGATGCTGAATTTCTGGTTGGAAGATAAAAAGTGCCAAGTTCTGATATATCTTCCGTATTATTCTGGATATTCTGCAGTCCCCAGTCTCCCAGCGCAATTATCGCTGCATTTTTGGAAGCAAACAGTGCCGTTGCCTGGTCATTTCCAAGACCTAACGGATCTTTTCCAAGCACTCCGGACTGAAACAGTTCATTCACCTTGGTGTATGCCTTGTAAATATCACTTTCCTCTGTAAATGGTTCATCTGTCCCTGCCATAGTGTTCCAGTTCTGTCCGTTTCCGGATTCCAGCGCAGGCATGAACTCCATGTACGGATAATCCGGCCATTCATCCTTTAATCCGCAGGCAATTGCCATAAAATCCGCATTGTCCTTACCAAAATAATCCTGCAGCTTTTTGGCAGTATCCTCAAACTCCGGCCATGTGGACGGAACCTCTGCCCCGGCTTCCTTAAACATATCCTTCCAGTAATATACATATTCATAGCCGGAAGTCATCGGAATGCCAAGCACTTTTCCATCAACTGCATAGCCTTCAGCCAGTTCATTGTTTTTGCAGGCCTCTGTATCTGAAAGATCCAGCAGATAATCCTTAAAACGTGAAAGGGTGAATGTCTTATTAAACATTACATCCGGCAGCTGGTTTGCAGACGCCCTCATCTTCATTGCATTCCAGTACTCGGAATCATCCTTGATTTTTTCCACCTCAATCTCAATGTCCGGATACTTCTCCTGAAACTTTCCTACCATATCGTTAGATTCGATAAAGTCGTTTAAGTTGTTGTCCCAGATTGCAAAGGTAAGCGTACCGCTCAAATCCCCGCTGTCTGTCTCCTGTCCGCCCTGTGTTCCTCCTTTTGGTTTGCTGTCTGACGAGCCGTCTTCTCCGCAGCCCGCCAGTAATGTTACGCCAAGCGTGCATGCCATCATTGCTGCAACCATTTTTTTCTTCATAATGAATTCCTCCTTACAATTTCCGGCATCCGCCGGAGCCTTTTGTTTTATTACATGCCAAATTATAGCCTGCCGGCGCATTCGACGCCATTTCATATTTTCATTTTTTCCGTCATATGGTTAGAAAACAGAATTTTCCATTTCTGGCTTTTCGTAAGAATTCCTGATATAACGTAAGAAAACGCAGGCATTTCCTGCCTGCGTCCGAAACTTTTCTCAACTTTTTGTTCATTGAACTTGTCCCTGCTTCCTGTACTGCGCTGGAGAAATTCCGCATACTTTTTTAAACATCCGGTTAAAATGTTCGGCATTTCGGTATCCGACCATTTCCGAAATCTCGTAAACCTTAAAAGTAGTTGTCCTGAGAAGCTCCTTTGCCTTCTGTACCCGAAGCTGCGTCAGATAAGAGGAAAAGGTTTCCCCCGTTTCTTTCGTAAAACGGTTGGAAAAATATTTTTCATTCAGTCCCACATAATCCGCCACGGACGCAAGTGTAAGCTCCGCGTCCTCATAATGGTCCGCCAGATAGCATTTTGCCTTTACCATCACATTTTTGGTATGGTCAAGCTTGCTGGAAGAATAATCCATAATCCATGTCAGATAGTTTAAAAGCCACATCCGCATACTTTTGACATCCTCCAGGCGGCTGATTTTCCCCACATAATCATATTTCTGGTTAAAAATATCTGAAAGACGGATATTGTCTGCGTCAAACCGCTTTGCAAGTGCAAGAATCACTGTATATATAATCTTCTCCGCTTCGGGACGCGATTTGCCGCTTAACCGCTCAAACAGCTTTTCCTTCTCCTGCCTGTCCCAGAATCCCTTTCCAGTCATCCTGTCCGCTTTCCAGCTCCAGAAGGGCATTCCCGCCATACAAAAACCTAAGGTCTGCGACTGACCTTACTTCCTCCAGTGCTTCCGTAAACATGCAGGCTCCGAAGCACTTTCTTCCTATAAAAATATCCAGCACAATGCCATGCTCCCGTCCGGCATATGCCTGCAGTTCCCCGAACAGACCCTTAATCCTTGGAAGATATTCCTCTTCCGAAATCCTGTAGAAAATATATCCGTTTACCGGCGATTCGATTTGATAAATACAACGTGCCGTAAAACGGGGATTTTTCTCAAAACCTTCCATCATATTATGCACACGCTCCAGGTTCATCCGGCCGTCTGCAGCGGTTTCAAAATACATGCCGATTACCGCATAACTGTCCTGGAAAAATTCCCTGCATACCCTGTCCACTTCTTCCGGCGTCATTTCTTTTTTTATCATGGCGGCAAAATAGTCCCCCGGAGTCTTTCCCGCTTTTTTCACCTGCTTTTCGTAGTCATCCACCAGTGCCCTTAAACTGCGCACCATGGCGTTGAACCGGTGTATGACCTCACGGATTTCCACCTGCCCCACCGGGGTAATATGCAAATCAAGCTTTCCATCCTCCACCTGCTTTAATCCCGCGCTGATTTCTTCCACCGGTCTGACCACTGTCTTTATAAAATATTCTGCAAAATATCCTGCCAGTGCCAGAATAACAACAGCCGTCAGAAGAACAGCAATGCCTGTCCGGTTAAATTCTTCTGTCAGTTCTTTCGTGCGGATATAGCTTTCCACATACCACTGCATTCCATTAAAATTAATTGGCGTTTTTACACAGGTATAGCCCTTTTTCTTTTTGGGCGCGGACTTTGTGGCATAAATTACATGATTCCCGGAATCTGTAATCTGCATAATGCCCAGCCGGTTCTGCCCTTTTTCGTAATTGCGGTTATATCCGCGGATTGTGTCCCCGACATCCGTAACCTGGTAAAACGCCACCATTTCAATCTGTCCGGAACGGTCCAGCAGACGGTTTGGGGAAATCCCGTAATTTAATACCAGAAGATCCTCTCTTCCGTCCTTCATGTAAAATGCAACTGAAACAATATCCCTGACCGGCTCCAGCATCAGGTTCCCCGCGTTTTCCAGCTTCTTCTGGTATTCGTAACGCACCCTGCTGTCATCTGTATCCGTTTTGGCCGCATAGTTTAGGATTTCACCGTCGTTTGCATTAATAAGCTGCGAAAGCCGGATGGACATAAAATCCACATCCGACAAAAATTCCGTCACCACGGTATCCTGTGCGCGCTCAATATTTTCGACTGCCTGCTGTTTGTATTTCCTGCTCAGTATCACAAGCGATACGGCAAATACCAGTATGAGCGGAACTACAATCAGGCAGAAAAAAATCAGATTATAGGTCTGTTTTAAAGTAAGCCGTTTTTTACGCATTCCAAATTCCCCTTATGCTTTTTCGGTAACTATTCGTGACATCCTGGAATAGTTACCTTTTTTATTATAAAGGCAGGAAAATTTGAAGTCAATAAAGGTTTAATTCTGGAACAGGATTTGCCCGTTTTTTATCATGGCAAAACGAATCAGTCTTGACGACTGCAGATTTTCATGGTGCATATTAACCGCTGTAATCTGGGAATTATCATAGGTGGTATAATAATAAATCCCTTTGTCCGCATTGCAGCAGGATGTATACAGGGTAATTTCGTACTGTCCATCCTCCAGTTCACAGCATCCCCTCTGCTGGTCCACAGAACCTAATATATGAAAAAACTGGCTGATACTCTCATTTTCCGTGTCCCCGGAAACAGAATTCATTTTTACAAACGCTGCCCTGACAAACCGTGACTGTGAGCTTAAATCACCCGGAAGCCCCATGGCACCCATTCCGCGGCTGTAACAATGAAGGGTCAGCCTGTCTGAAAAACAGTTTATTGGGGACTTCGGGGACAGATGCATATAGTTATTAAGTGAAAACATCTGCTCGTCAAACGGCGGATTATTTGTCAGAACCCCTGCCGGATTATCATAAATCCTTATTCCGCCTTCCACAGCCTCTACTGTAATTGCCTCATTCCGGTCCGCAATAAGCCAGTGAAGCTGTGAAGGCGGCAGTTCAGCCGTAAACGCTGTATTGACCAGGTTTATTTTTTCAATCAGAAGCCTGGCTTCCTTTACCGTTGCACACTGTCCCAGTATCCATGGAATAAATTCAAAGGTTGCCACATTGTCCCGTCCTTTAGCCACACTGGAATACACTGCGTTCCCAACGAAATTAAGCCCCGCCATTCCCAGTCCTTTTTCATTTACCGCGTCATAATACAACGGATATTCCCCGACCACATATGCCGCCCCAATCATTGCATAGTGCCTTGCCATACGCCCCATATAGCGAAACTGGAACACATAATTTTCCGGTGTGATGGTGATTTCGTCCTTATAGGAATGTTCATAATCAAGTGTCCGTCCAAAATAAAAATCTCTGGTAAGATAAGTTGCTGCTGTACACATATCATGCCTCCTGTCATATAACTGAAATTATAATTAACCGGTTCTTAACATTATATGCATAAAGTGTACAGTTAACCTATTTTTTCCGTCTTCTGCAGCACATACTCTTCCAGTGTAATGCCCCGTTCCATAATCTCCTTTGCCGCCTTTTTCCCAACATACCTGAAATGCCACGGCTCAAAGGCGATTCCGGTAATTTCCGCTTTTTCGGGCGGGTAACGCAGGATAAACCCGTATTTTGCACAGTGCTCTTTAAGCCAGCGGTTTCCCGGTTCTTCTGCCTGCGAATAATCCATTTTAGTATTGCCTGCACACAGGATATCCAAAGAAAGCCCGGTTTCATGTTCGCTGTGACCGGCGGGAAGCGTTTCCTCCAGCGTCTTTTCCATCGCCTCGTCATAACCCATTCCCCGTTTCATTAATTCTTCCACATCCTCGTCAATCAGTTCCTGCTGACGCTTTCTGCTTCTGTATGCGCTGGCAATCCAGTAATCATAGCCTTCTCTTCCTGCATCCTTAAGCATTGCCGTCAGGTCATCATACATCACAGCCGCCGCCTGCAGCCTGCCGTTACAGATAGTCCTAAGCCCCGGATCATAATCTTCCGGCAGTTCATAATCCTTATTGGCAATTACAAGCAGACCGGAACCACTGGAATATTTCAGTCTGCCCGCTGTTTTCTCATTTTCTGGGGATTCATCTTCACCTGCATATCCCACTGTTTTTTCCTGCTTTACCCCAGCATTCCGGTAATCCTCCTGTCCGTATGCAGTCCCCCCTGTATCCACATGAAAAATCCACTGTAATATTGCACAAATCCCGACACAGCCCAGAAACGCCCAGACTGCCGTAAACAAAAACTCTTTCTGTCTTCTCCTTCGCCTCTGTACATTCATCCGCTTTTTCGCATCCTTCACTTGTTTATCAAGCCCGTGGTTTTTCACCTGACGCACCTCCTTTGTTCTGTCTGAAACCATTATCACAAAGGACTGCATCACACTTTCCACAAACTTGTATCATTTTTGTATATTTTGTAACTATTCAGAACCCCTCCACATACATTCGCAAAACCGTGCGTTTCACGCACTTTCCCGTTGCTTTGCAACTAATTTTGCTCATATATGGGGAGGTGGCTCTATTCGAGCCACACTGGAATAAGATAAACAGACTCTTACATGCAGGCATGACGATTCTGCTTATCTTATTCCAGGGGGTTCTGAATAGTTACATTTTAATTAGCTATATTTAACATCTGCACACCAAACGAAAACGACCAGCCTGACTGGAAAAAAAACACATCATAATTTATTTCCAGAGAATTGCTATCCGGCATAACCAGAAAATAACGGTACGGCTGCATATATTCCGTCTTAGGCGTACTCTTTTTCACGGCCCCGTCACTGTCCGCATATTCCACGGAATACACAGCATCCGTTAAGCCCCAGTAATCCATCCATATCTCCGGAATATCCACGTCCGTATCCCCGTTTAAAAACGCAGGCCAGCATCCGTTCGTTCCTAATTCCCCTTTTTCTTCCGTGGACAGCCTGATGGAATAAAGTTTGTGGTACTCACTGTCCATCTGTACAATCAGTGTCCCCCCGTCCACCTCAAAGCCAGCAGACCAGACATAAATGCTCCTCCGGTTTTCACCTCCCTTATCTTTCATAATCATGCAGCATTCCAGATAATCTCTCCACAGCAGTGACTCAGCCTCAGGCCGCTCTGGAAAAAATCCCGCATTATACAACTTCGCAAGCTCGTTATTGACCAGTTCCTGAAGCTTTTTATCGCTGATCATATCCTTATACTCCCCAAGCTCCAGAACATAAGTCCTGACTTCTTCACCTGTCTGGCAAACAGCAAGCGTTTTAATTTTTTCAGCAAACGAATCGAAATAAGATATCTGGTACGGCTTGTATTCCATATCCGCATATTCCACCTTTCCAAGCGTCTGCCGGTCATACCATGAAGCTGTTTCCCCGGGCGCTGCCACTCCTGCCACAGAGCAGCCTGCAATCAGAAGAAGCGCAAGAAATGTGCGGAAATAACGCTTTCCTTTATTCATTTTCCTTCTCCCCTCTTTCGTTTTCTGCCGGAAAACGGATGGTTATTTCAGTACCTTCCCCCAGCCTGCTCGTAATTTCCAGACTTGCGCCGTGCGCCTCTGCTATGCGGCTGCTGATTGCCATGCCAAGCCCCGCGCCGCCCTCTTTTCTCGAACGGGATTTGTCAACCATGTAAAAGGCTTCCGTAATACGTTTTATCTCATCCTCCGGTATTCCGCATCCGTTATCTTTCACCAGAATTTTGTATTCTTTTTTTTCACCGGAACCCTCCCGGCTTCCGGTGACAGAGATTTTTCCTCCCTGCCCGCAGGCCTTGCAGCTGTTGTCCGCAAGGTTTCCCAGAAGGGATAACAGCAAATCAGAATCCCCGTAAATAATGTCCTCTTCCATACTGCAGGTAAAATCAATTTTTTTGTCCGCCATTTTTGCCGCCAGCAGATGGGACACCTCTTCTTCCAGTAATTTCATCTGCACCTGCTGCATTTTATTTTCCAGCTTTCCAATACGGATCAGTTCCATCATTTTATAGGACAGACGCTCCAGCCGTCTGCCCTCCCTGTAAATGTAATCCGCCGACTGCCGCCTGTCGTCTTCGCCCATGTCCATAGTCATCAGCATTTCCGCATAGCCGATAATGGAAGTCAGCGGCGTTTTCAGTTCATGCGCGAATGCCCCTGTAAATTCCTCCTGCTGTCTGGCATTTTCTTTCAGCTCATAAATATTGTTTTCCAGTTTTTCCGCCATACCGTTGAAGTCCTGCATAAGAACCGTGATTTCATCATTTCCCACAGGCTTCACACGCTGCCCGTAATTTCCTCCGGAAAAAGTTCTTGCCGCCAGTGACAGCCTGCGTACCGGCGCCGTATACCCGACTGCAAAAACCGCGGAAAACAAGGCGGCAACTGCTGTCAGTATAAAAAGCGTGCTCCGGTAATTCCGGTATCCGCTCTCCCTGCTGTCATAGACATACTGTATGTCACGCCGCACTTCCAGATAGTATGTCTTTCCTTTGCTCTCCATCTGCCCGACGGCTTCCATCACATGACGGCCGTCCTGTTCCAGAAACCGCCATGCACAGTTTAAACCGGAAGCATCTTTTTCCTCCAGCAGCCGGTACAGTTCTCCTGCCATGCGCCCATGCGGATAAATACTTGTTCCGTTTCCTTCATAAATGCAGACCGTATTCTGCCCGCCGCCTGCATTTACCGCAACGGATTCCGCAAGCCGTTCCATATTCCTCTCATCCGCCATATAGTTTCCTTCCATCCCTTCGACCGCCGTCAGAAAGGCATACTGGAGCATACGGACCTCCTCAAGTCCGTTCTCTTTTTCCTTTTCCAGAAGCGACCGGAAAGACATCTGCAAAAGAACCGTTCCGAATATGGTAAATGAAAGTATAATAATCGTCAGCATCCCTGCGAGCTGTTTCCAGAATAAAGACATTATTTCCTCCTGAACCGGTATCCTACTTTATAGACAGCCTCAATTTCCTGTTCGAGTCCCGCTTTTTTCCGCAGTCTCTGCACATGCAAATCCACCGTGCGGCTGTCGCCCATATACGGGCTGTCCCACACGCGTTCATAAATCATCTCGCGATAAAGCGCAACATTGGGGTTCCGTACAAAAAGTAAAAGCAGGTCAAACTCCTTATAGGTCAGTTCAATCTCCTTCTCCCCTCTTGTCACTCTGCGGGACCGGATATCAATATGCAGACCGCAGACATCCAGTTCCTGCTCTGTTTTTTTGTAACGCCGCAGTACGGTATCCACACGCGCCATCAGTTCAAGGATGTCAAAGGGCTTCGTAATATAGTCTTCCGCCCCAAGCCTGAGTCCGCGCACCTTGTCCGGTGTCTCTCCCTTCGCAGTCAGAAAAATAACCGGAATATCCAGCCTCTTTGCATATTCCAGCAGTTCATATCCGTCGATTTCCGGAAGCATAATATCAAAAATGCATAAATCATAGGGATATTCCATAATCCGGTCCGCGCCTTCTGCACCGTCTGATGCCACATGACATTCATAGCCTGCATTCGCCAGATTCATACGGACCAGATTGGCAATCGCCTCCTCATCCTCCACTATCAAAATCTTTATCATTCTAAAGCATACTCCTGTCTTTTCCTTACATATATTATCCTCCCCGGATGTATCTTTTTTGTATCATATTCTGATAAAAAAAGTCAAATACCCTGCAGCAATAAAAGAACTGCCACAAAATGAATTTTATTCTGCGGCAGCCCTTTTGGCTTTGTTTATATATATTATGCTTTGGATGCGCCATCCACGGATAAAATCTCTCCTGTTACATAGCTTGCCATATCACTTGCAAGGTACAGGAATGCATCCGCCACTTCCTCCGGCTCTCCCGGCCGTCCAATCGGAATCCCTGCGGAAATTGCTTTTACAGTCGCTTCCGGCAGGGCTGCCACCATATCTGTTTTTGTAACGCCTGGCGCTACTGCATTCACCCGTATATGATCTTTTCCAAGCTCCCTTGCCAGGGAAATCGTCAGACCGTTTACCGCAAATTTACTTGCAGGATACCCCACACCTGCAGGCTGTCCGGAAATGCTGACCATGGAACTGGTATTAATGATGCAGCCGCCGCCCTGCTCCTTCATAATCTTTGCCGCCGGTAATATGGCATAGAAGACCGCTTTTACATTCAGGTCAATGACCTTATCAAATTCTTCCGGCGTATAATCGTAAAGGTGCGTACTCTGCGAAATGCCCGCATTATTTACCAGAATATCAATCCTGCCAAATTCCTCTTTTACTTCCAGAATGGCTTTTTCGACCTCGGCAGCATCAGTCAGCTTCGGATATTTTCCCACGACATTCCATGCACTGTTCTCCTCTTTAAGCTTTGCCAGCGCTTTATCCACAGTCTCCTGTCTGGAGCCGAACAGCACCACCTTCGCGCCGTTGGCAAGATACTTCCTGACAATCTCAAAGCCAATTCCCCTTGTTCCTCCTGTTACAATTGCTACTTTTCCTTTTAACATAAAAATACCTTCCTTTCCATACCGCAGCCTGAAAATCATTGCGGTATCTGTTTTTATTATACTACCTTTTTGAGTGTTTTACAATGTAGTCTTTGCCATACATTCTTTCCGGTAAAAACAGATCCCATAAGTAGTAATATCCGTATAACCGGCTTTCTCAAATTCGGCGCGGTAATTCTTTTCTGCCGCCTGAGCCAGGGCCGCGTCACAGCCAGTCGCCATACGACTGTATTCTTTCGCCACTTTCAGTTCTATTATAAATGCCTTGCCGCGGACGGAAGGGGAATACATCAGGATATCGGGTCTGCCGTTTCCGCTTTCCCGGTTGGAACGCACCATGTATTTTCCTGCTGCCTTTAAAAGACCTGTTAAAAATCCATGGTAATAATTTTCTGCATAATCAAAACAGCTGATGGTATCTAAAAGCTCGTCTGAAAGGATATTTCCCATGGCTTCACAGTCTCTCTTCTCCATTGCCGTTATCAGGGCGGAAAAATCCCGGTTTCTTATTTTTTTGTCAAACCATGACATGATTGTATTTCTGTAAATATAACGTATTTCCGCATTAGGAATTTCCATACTCAGACAAATGCTTTCCCCATCAAATCTCTCCCCTGCCTTTTTCAGATATCCGGTAAAAAACAGAAAATTCCACAGATTATCCTGTGACTCATGGATATCCCCGTACGTAATATCCTCATGCACTGGTTTTTCAATTGTTCCCCCTTCAATTAATGCTTCTATCTCCCCGCGCGTCATCGGGTCAGCATTTTCAATTAATTCCTGCACAATGCTGTTGGAAGAAGTGTTTGACCAGTACGGTTTTGGAAATCTGTCCCTTTTCTTATTATCATCCACATAGTTAATGACACTCCACGGATTATAAACTTCTGTTTCTCCAAACAGGTATCCGTCATACCATTTCTGTACTTCCTCCCTGCGGTGCTCCAGTCCGTAACAGCCCAGCATTTCATCCACTTCTTCTGTGGTAAATCCAAAACATTCCGCGCAGTCATCATTTAATATGGAAACAGTTTTCAAATTATTAAGTCCGGTAAAAATACTCTCCTTACTGATTCTGAGACATCCGGTCACCACAGCAAATGCAAGGCTTTCATTTGTCTTTAATGCCGACTCAAACAGGGAACGGATAAATGCAATCATTTTATCATAAAAACCTGCAAACCATGCATTCTCCAGCGGAACATCATACTCGTCTATCAGTATAACAGCATTTTTTCCATGGTAAATCTGCAGACACTTTGACAAAAATGCAAGCGATGTGGCATATTCCACCGGTTCCACATCCCCGTTATAAAATGCCTCGTATTTTTTTCTGTCTTTTTCCGGCAGTCCTTCTCCCTTTAACACATAAAGATGACGCCCGAACTCGTCCTGAATCTGATTCCGCAGAACCGTGTACGCCATCTCATAACTCGGCTGTTTTGCAGATTTTAAGGTCAGATTAATTACCGGGTATTTTCCCATGTGGTTTTCGCAGGTCTCGCTGCATCCGGCAATCTTTTTTCCGGCAAAGTAATGGCTGTTATCAATTTTTTCTCCGGACGCATCCCTTTCATCTTCAAAAAATGTACGCAGGGTAGTCATGGCAAGGGTTTTCCCGAAGCGGCGCGGACGAGTGAAAAGGCTTACCGAAGTTCCATTGTCCAGAACCTCCTGCACAAGCATGGTTTTATCCACGTAATAATATTCACCATCTATCATTTTTTTATAAAATTCTATTCCTATTGGTATCCGTTTGTTCATAATGGCAATTCCC
>CAYNOE010000047.1:0-15433 GCA_964398745.1 uncultured Lachnobacterium sp. | reverse complement strand
GAACTATTTTTAAAACCTGAATAAAAAATAGGAAAAGTACCTTTCAAAGCTGTAAGGCAGAGCCGTATCTTGCAATCTTAAACTGCATATGCTATAATATCAGCAGGTTAAAAGAAACGATAACTCCATATGGACAAAGAAAGAATGAAATCCCCCAACCGTGTTCGGGCACCGTCGGGGGATTCTTCTTACTTTTACAGTGGCAGAACAAACTTATTAGATTTTTATCTACAGCATTACAGACAGGGGGGAAATGATGAATCAGAAAAGAATGGTAAAGATAACAGAACAAATCATCCGTCTTCCAGGCACGGATTCCATTGGTGTAATCGGGGATCCGGGCTGTGAAGGGCTTGGAACATATAATATGAAGGTTTATGCCGGAGCACTGGAGGAAAGCAGTAAGGATGATATCACGCTGGTGGTGGGGGATTTAGTGCCTGCGGGTACGAAGCAGCATTACCGGATGATTCAGGAAATAACAGAAGCGCTGGCACAGAACGATGTTTACTGTCTCAGGGGAAATCATGATACAGGGGCATACACCGAGTATTTTGGACATAAAAACTATGCATTGCTGGCAAAAAGCTTTGCTGTGGTCGTACTGGACAATGCCGTGCGTTCGTTTGAGGAGGAAGGGCTTAAGCTTTTGTCTGAAGTTCTTGCGCGGGAGGATGTGGAGAATGTGATTATTGCATTTCATATTCCGGTTCCGAACCATTTTATACAAAACTGTGTTTCGGAGGAAGAATTTTCCCGTCTGAAAGAGGCTTATGCCCCATGGAAGGAAAAGGTCAGGTATCTGCTGTGCGGCCATGTGCATTCGCGGTTTGAAGACCAGGTGGACGGAATTCCGTTAATCTGTACCGGTGGCGGCGGAGCCATGATTGAGGATGTATCGAAAGAGATCCGCGCTTGTGATGTGGAGCATCATGTTGTACATTTTTACACAGAGAATGGAGTCCTTAAGCATACGGTTTCAAATCTGCCGGAAAACTGTTACGGGCGAGAGCGTGCGGATGCAATTTTAAGCCGGAATCTGGAGGAAACCGTACAGGGAGAACTGCTGGCACATTTTAAGTATCTGATGTTTGCAGACCGGGCAGGGCGGAGGGGAATGGAGAGGATTGCCAATCTTTTTCGCGCGCTTGCGGCTTCGGAATATTACCACGCCAGAAATTTTTATGCAGTACTGGAAAATCCTGCGCCGTTTATGCAGGCGGCAGAAACCTTCGTACCTGGTGAAGAGTTTGAGTACGGACATTTGTACCATATGCTTGCAGAGTATGCAGACGAACATAACTGCCCGCTGGCAGGACAGGCGTATACCAGTGCGGCGGCTGCGGAAAAAGAACATGCTTTGCTTTTAAAGGAGGCGTCAGATACCGCCGGTTTTGATGAAGAGGTCATTTATGTGTGTCCGATCTGCGGATACGTCATGACGGGAGAATCTGCGCCGGAACGCTGCCCTGTGTGCGGTGGACCGGAAAAACAGTTTGAAGTTTACCGAAATCCATAAAAGCGTTGTGGGGAGGTTAAGCATTATGTTTCATCAGCCGATATAAAAAGAAAATGCATTTACACGGAGGTAGAGCAATGACAAGAGTGGATAATTACAGTGCTGTAAACAATTATTATGGAAACGCTGCACAGGCAGGAAAGGATTCTTCCAGGGCAGAAAAGACGAATGGCACAAACAAAGCAAAAAATACAGAGCCTGCAAAGCTGAGCAAAAGCGCACAGAAAGTTCTGGACGAATTGAAGAAGAAATATGGAAAGATGGATTTCATGGTTGCCGATTTTGAGGGGGATGAGGAAGCAAAGGAAATCCTTTCCCGCGGGACGAAGGAATTTTCCGTACTGCTTTCCACAGACGAGCTTGAGAAAATGGCGGATGACAACCGTTACAAGGAAAAGAACATGGACCGGATTGACGAGGCAGTAAAGATGTCTGACCGTATCAATGCCCGGTTTGACATGTCGCAGGCTTCCGGGTCCGCAGAGGTAAAGAATGTCGGTATTTCTTTTAACAGTGACGGAACCACTTCTTACTTCGCAGAGCTGGAGAAATCCTCCGAGCAGCAGAAGGAGCGGATTGAGCAGTCAAAGGAAAAACGTGTGGAAGAGAAAAAAGCAGCGGATAAAAAGGAAGCTTCCAAGAAGGTTACGGTAAAGGCGTCTTCCGAGGAGGAACTGCTTGAAAAAATGAAGCAGATTGACTGGACGAAGGTAAAAGAAGAGAAACCGGAGACAAGTGGTACAAAATTTGACTTCAGTATTTAAAACCAGTACATACAGGCTGCCGCAAAGGATACTTCATCTGCTTTGCGGCAGTTTTTTAATGAGGAGATATTTATGAAAGACCAGTTTTATACACATATGTTCCGGCTGGCTGTACCCATTATAATTCAGAATTTGTTAAGTGCGGCTGTCAGTTCCGCGGATGTGGTGATGCTCAATTATGTGGGGCAGTCTTCCATATCGGCCGTTGCGCTTGCAGCAAACTATGCAAGCGTTCTTTTTATGATTTTAAACGGGCTTGGTACGGGGGCGACCGTTCTGAGTGCGCAATACTGGGGAAAAAAGGACCTGAAGGCGATTGGGGCCATTGAGGGGATTTCCCTTCGGTTTTCCCTGTTGTTTGCGCTGCCGTTTTCGTGCTTCGCCTTGTTTGCACCAGCCGTCATGATGCGGTTTTTTACAACAGATACAGAACTGATAGCCATTGGCTCCGGATATTTGCGGATTATGTCAGTAACATATATGTGCTGGGCACTTACGGAGGTTTATCTGTCCCTTATGCGCAGCATTGGCAGGGTAATGGTGCCCATGGTGCTGAATGTGATTACTTTCACGTTGAATATATTATTAAATGCTGTTTTTATTTTTGGATTATTCGGTGCGCCGAAGCTGGGTGCGACAGGCGTGGCAATTGCAACTGCGATTTCCCGTGTTGTGGAGCTTTCCGGCTGCATTATCGTATCCTGCAGGAGTAAGAATTTAAAGCTGAAACTGTCTTATATGTTTATCAAAAACAGAATCCTGCTCAGGGATTTTTTCCGTATGTCCCTTCCGGCGGTTGGAAACGATCTTTCATGGAGTGTGGCATTTTCCATGTTTTCCGTTATCCTGGGACATCTCAGTTCGGATGCAGTTGCCGCCAGTTCGCTGGTAAGCGTTGTGCGTAATTTTGGTACGGTGCTCTGTTTTGGAATTGCCGGTGCGGGAGGAATCCTTCTGGGCAATATTATGGGGGAAAATGACATGAAACGTACAAAGGAATACGCTTCCAGACTGGTAAAGCTGACCGTGGCTGCCGGTGCGGCAGGCGGGGTTCTGGTTCTGGCCGCAACGCCGTTCGTGCTGGAATTTGCATCGCTTACGGATACAGCCATGCATTATCTGAAATATATGCTGCTTATCAACAGCTATTATATTATGGGTGCCGCAGTCAACACTACGTTGATTGCAGGTGTGTTCCGCGCCGGGGGAGATACCCGCTTCGGGCTCATATGCGATACCATTGACATGTGGTGTTATGCGGTTCCGCTGGGATTTTTCGCCGCTTTTGTATTAAAACTGACTGTTACACGGAAAGTACTTCATAAAATACTTGTAGTCGCGCAAAATATTGTATAAAATTATTATGTAAAAATATGAAAGGGGGACAGATATGAAAGCAATTTTAAGTGTGATTGGCATTTGGGAGATTCTCTGGATGGTGCTGGTAATTGCCTTTATCATTGGGGAACTGGTCAGTGTCGGCCTGACATGCATATGGTTTGCCGCAGGCGCGTTTGTTGCACTTATTGCCGCGATATGCGGGGCGCCGTTTTTTTTACAGGCAGCGCTGTTTTTCGTTGTATCACTGGCGCTTCTTGCCGCAACAAGACCGTGGGCGCAGCGTTATCTCAATTCCAGAATCCAGCGGACGAATGCAGACAGCCTGATCGGGGAAATCATCCGCATTGAAGAGCGTGTCAGTAATATGGACCAGACAGGCATGGCGGTAGTCCGTGGTCAGGAATGGACCGTGCGTGCCTGTAACGATAGTGAAACTATTGAGAAAGGACAATCGGCAAAAATTGTCCGGATTAACGGAGTTAAGTTAATGGTCGAAAAAATATAAGGAGGAATCATAATGGGACCAGTAGTAGTATTTGCAGTAATTGTAGTTATTGCCCTTATTATCATCGTAAACTGCATCAAAATTGTGCCGCAGGCACATGCAGTCGTAGTGGAAAGGCTTGGGGCATACCTGACCACATGGTCAGTCGGACTTCATTTTAAAGTACCGTTCATTGACAGGATTGCCAGAAAGGTGCTTTTAAAAGAGCAGGTGGTGGATTTCCCGCCGCAGCCTGTTATCACCAAAGATAACGTAACCATGCAGATTGATACAGTCGTGTATTTCCAGATTACAGATCCGAAGCTGTATGCGTATGGTGTGGAAAACCCGATCATGGCGATTGAGAACCTGACAGCAACCACACTTCGTAACATAATCGGTGATCTCGAACTGGACGAAACACTGACTTCCCGTGAAACTATTAATACGAAGATGCGTGCAACCCTCGATGTTGCAACAGATCCGTGGGGAATCAAGGTGAACCGTGTCGAATTAAAGAACATCATTCCGCCTCAGGCAATTCAGGATGCCATGGAAAAGCAGATGAAAGCAGAGCGTGAACGCCGTGAGGCAATCTTGCGTGCCGAAGGTGAGAAAAAGTCTACCATTCTTGTTGCCGAAGGTAACAAGGAATCTGCAATTCTTGATGCTGAGGCAGAAAAGCAGGCGGCAATCCTGCGTGCAGAAGCACAGAAGGAAGCTACGATTAAGGAAGCCGAAGGCCAGGCAGCCGCTATTTTAAAGATTCAGCAGGCAAACGCGGATGGTCTCCGGATGTTAAAGGAATCCGCACCTGACAATGCCGTACTGCAGCTTAAGAGCCTTGAGGCCTTTGCCAAGGCAGCGGACGGAAAAGCGACCAAGATTATTATTCCGTCTGAAATCCAGGGAATTGCAGGACTTTCCAAATCCATCGTGGAAGTTGCAAAGGAAAGCTGATTTTTCATAATTTAAGGAGCAGCTGCAAAAGAAACTTTGCCCTGCTCCATTATTTTTATTCCAACTGGTCCAGAAGAAAATTCAGGGTGTTTTTCCATTCATTCCCGAAATCATAGCAGACCATTCCCAGAATCCCCGAAACATAGCACTGTACAGAGGAACACAGGATAACCGGCGTATCCAGTCCCATCTCTTTCATTTTCTTGACGCAGACTTTTCCGGCTTCCACATCCTTTTCCCCGTTCTTAAGCGGATAATACATATCAGTAATTACAAGGTCGTAGTTTTTGCTTTCATCAGCTGCAGTCTGGAGCATGTCCAGGCCGTCCGCAAGGTTTTTTGCCCAGTCAATGTCCGTAATTCCGCGTTCATTCAGCGCTTCGCAGATTCCGTCGTGCTTGTAGTCTGCATCTTCAATATTCAGTACCCTCATCTGTAAATCCTCCGTTTGTAATATGATTTATTATACCATATATGTATAAGGGATGGTATAAAAATATTATACAAAACTAAAGGATTTTTCCGGACTTTGACTTGCAGCGCAGAAAATGGTATAATAATCTGGAATTGCATCAGCCCATTTACCGGCTGTTATATTGACACTGGCAAATTCTGAGTGGGCGGATGTTTTGGGGAACAGGTGAACAGAATGAGATCAAAGGTTCGATTGAAGGGTAAGCTTAAGTCTTATCTGTGCTGGCCTTTATTTTTGACAGTACTTCTTATATTGGCGGATATTGGCTTGTATTTTTATGATGTGGCAACGGGAATTGTCCTGTCAGGTTTTACTGTAGTGTATTTCACCGTTGAAATGACGCTGTATCATTATATGAAGCCTCATTTGACGAATGAAATCATTAATTTTGCCATGCAGTACGGTACTGTGCAAAAGCATCTGATTAATGAATTTGAGATTCCCTATGCACTTTTGGATTATGCGGGAAAGATTCTGTGGGTAAATGAAAGGTTTTCTGACCTGACGGGTGTGGACCGGAATTACCATAAATCCATCACGACTCTTTTTTCGGCTGTTACGAGGGAATTTCTGCAGAAAAATGACAAGCCGCAGGATTTGACTGTTGAAAAACAAGACCAGATTTTCAGGGTGTCGCTGAACCGCATTTATTTTGATGATATTATAGAAGATAGTAAAACCATTGAGATGGAAGGCACCCAGGAATTTCTGACAGCACTGTATCTGTTTGATGAAACCGAACTGCACCATTATAAGCAGGAAAACATGGAGCAGAAACAGGTTTCCGCTCTGGTTTATATTGATAATTATGACGAAGCGTTAAACAGTATTGAGGATGTGAAGCGTTCCCTGCTGACCGCGCTTGTGGATCGCAAAGTAAACCAGTATTTTACGAAGCGTGACGGACTGGTCCGTAAAATCGAAAAAGACAAATATTTCGTAGTATTTAAGCATAAATACCTGGAACAGCTTGTGGAAGATAAATTCAGTATTTTGGAAGATGTTAAGACAGTTAAAATCGGAAATGAGATGGCAGTCACACTCAGTATCGGCATTGGAATCCGCGGTTCTTCCTATAACGAAGGATATGAGCAGGCGCGCGCAGCAATCGACCTTGCGCTTGGGCGAGGCGGTGACCAGGTGGTGGTCAGGGAAGAAGATGATACGCTTTATTTTGGAGGTAAGGCAAAACAGGTGGAGCGTAATACCCGCGTAAAGGCAAGGGTGAAGGCACATGCGCTGCGTGAAATTATAGAAAGCCGCGACAATGTGCTGGTTATGGGGCACAGTTTGACGGATGTGGATGCACTTGGGGCAGGTATCGGGATTTTCTGCGCGGCAAGGATTCTTGGAAAAAAAGCGCAGATAGTCATCAATGATCCGACTACATCCATCCGGCCGCTGATGGAATGTTTTTCCCCGGAAAAAGGCTATCCGGAGGACATGTTTATAGACAGTGAAATTGCACTTGAGATGGTAAACCGTAATACACTTGTAATGGTTGTGGATACCAACCGTCCAAGCTATACGGAATGTCCGGAGCTTCTTAAAGAGACTGACACAATCGTGGTTTTTGACCACCATAGGCAGAACAAGGAGGTAATCACGAATCCGGTACTGTCCTACATAGAGCCGTATGCATCCTCTGCATGCGAGATGATTGCTGAGGTTTTGCAATATTTTCAAAATGGATTTAAACTTTCTGCGGCAGAGGCGGACTGCATTTATGCCGGGATATTAATAGACACAAACAACTTTATGACAAAAACGGGAGTAAGAACTTTTGAAGCTGCGGCTTATTTAAAACGCTCTGGCGCAGATGTTACCCGTGTCAGGAAAATGTTAAGGAATGATATGGCATGCTATAAGGCAAGGGCAGAGGCTGTCCGCCATGCAGAAGTATACAGGGGCGCATTTGCGATTTCCATCTGTCCGAGCGAGGATGTGGAAAGCCCGACGATTGTAGGTGCGCAGGCGGCAAACGAGCTTTTGAATATCATCGGAATCAAGGCATCCTTTGTGCTGACGGAATATGCGGGTAAAATTTACATCAGTTCCCGCTCGATCGATGAAATCAATGTCCAGCTTATCATGGAACGCTTAGGCGGCGGCGGACACTTAAATGTGGCAGGCGCACAGCTTACAAATTGTACGCTTTTGCAGGCGAAGCATACCATTATGGAAACACTTGATGAGATGTTAAAAGAAGGAGATATAGAGTAATGAAAGTAATTTTACTGGAAGATGTAAAATCCCTTGGAAAAAAGGGTGAGGTTGTAAATGTCAGCGACGGATATGCCCGTAATGCGATTCTGCCAAAGAAACTCGGCGTGGAGGCAACCAGTAAGAACCTCAATGATTTAAAACTGCAGAACCAGCATGCGGACAAGGTTGCGGCGGAAAACCTTGAAAACGCAAAAGAACTGGCAAAGGCTGTAGAAGGACAGAAGGTTGTCGTAAAAATTAAAGCCGGAGAGGGCGGCAGGATTTTTGGATCTGTTTCTACAAAGGAAATTGCGCAGGCTGCAAAAGAGCAGGCGGGGCTTGAACTGGACAAGAAGAAAATGCAGTTAAGCGAGGCAATCAAGGCGCTTGGCACCTATGAAGTTCCGGTACGTCTTCATCCTAAAGTAACAGCGAAGCTGACCGTACAGGTGGTAGCCGCAGAATAGCAGAAGAAAGGGAAAATACGCTTGGAAGAAACGTTAATCAGGCGGATTATGCCGAACAGCCTGGAAGCTGAACAGTCAGTGGCAGGTTCCATGATTATGGACAGGGACGCCATCGTTACGGCGATGGAAATGCTGCAGAAAGAGGATTTTTACCACCAGCAGTACGGAATTCTGTTTGAGGCGATGACGGAACTGTACAGTGACGGGCAGCCGGTGGATCTGGTTACGCTGCAGAACCGGCTGAAAGAAAAAGATGTTCCCAGTGAAATATCCAGCCTTGAGTATGTGGCAGACCTGCTGCGTTCGGTGCCGACATCCGCAAATATTAAGTATTACTGTACAATTGTCAAAGAAAACTCAATGAAGCGGAAATTAATCCGGGTTACCGAGGAAATAGAAAACGAATGCTATGCAGGAAGGGAATCCCTGGAGAATGTTCTGGATAAGACGGAGCATGATATTTTTGCCCTGCTTGCCAGCCGATCCGGCGGGGATTATGTTCCGATCCGGCAGGTTGTCATGAATGCGCTTGAACGGATTGAAAAAGCAGCGCAGCAGTCCGGTACGGTTACGGGGATTCCGACCGGATTTATTGATTTGGATTACCGGACGGCAGGACTGCAGCCTTCCGACCTGGTTCTGGTTGCGGCGCGTCCGTCCATGGGGAAAACGGCATTCGTTTTAAATATCGCACAGTATGTGGCGTTCCATGAACATATGAACTGTATCATCTTTTCACTGGAAATGTCAAAGGAACAGCTTGTAAACCGTCTGTTTTCCCTGGAAGCCCGTGTGGATGCGCAGGCGCTCCGTACCGGAAACCTTTCGGATGCAGACTGGGAAAAGCTGGTAGAGGGTGCTGGCATTATCGGGGATTCCGGTATGATTATTGATGACACACCCGGTATCAGTATTTCGGAACTGCGCAGCAAATGCCGGAAATACAAGCTTGAACACGGACTGGATATCGTCATCATTGACTATCTGCAGTTAATGTCCGGCTCCGGCAGAAATACGGACAGCCGTCAGCAGGAAATTTCAGATATTTCCCGCTCCTTAAAGGCGCTGGCGCGTGAACTGAATGTTCCGGTGGTCGCACTGTCGCAGCTTTCCCGTGCTGTGGAACAGCGTCCGGACCATAGACCTATGCTTTCGGACTTAAGGGAATCCGGAGCCATTGAGCAGGATGCGGACGTGGTTATGTTCATCTACAGGGATGATTATTATAACAAGGATACTGAATTAAAGGGAATTTCCGAAATTATCATTGCAAAACAGAGAAACGGCCCGATTGGTACGGTAAATCTGGCATGGCTGCCAGAATACACCAAGTTTGCCAATTTGGAGCATTAAATTTTGCCGCAACTGTAGGATTTGCACAAAATCAAATACATAAGACGAAATACTTGCAGTTCTTTTCTAATTGTACTAGAATACGATTAAACCGATACATAAAGCGGTTATGAGTATAATTTATTTAAGGAGGATATCATTATGGCATACGTTATTTCTGATTCATGCGTTAGCTGCGGTACATGTGCAGGAGAGTGTCCTGTAGGAGCAATTTCAGCAGGTGCTTCACAGTATGAGATTGATGGTACTGCTTGTGTAGATTGTGGTACATGTGCAGGTGTTTGCCCTACTGGAGCAATTTCCCAGGGCTAATCCGGCAACGAAATAAAACACACCCCGTTAAAAGGTGTGGGAGACAAAGAAAAAGGCATCCCCTTTCCATGAATTTAGAGCTTTATGGAAAGGGGTGCCTTTTTGTTGGTGGTTTACGTAAATCAGTCCAAAAATTAAGTAGTAGGAACGGCTGCATTTACTTTTGATTTACGTTTTTTCGCTGGTTTTTCCTTTTTTTCAAAAAGTGAATGTTTTTTACGCAGTTTACCGCGGATGGCAGCATCCAGTTTTTTGAAACGTTCCTCATCCGCATCCTCCTGTTCACGGAACAGATAGTTCATTTCCTTTAGAAGGGTTTCACGGACCTCCTGGCTGATATTTAAGCTGAGTTCCTCATTGTTCTGGGCGATAGCCTGTCCCACGATATCGCTCATCAGCTCCCTGAACTGTGCCATGCGCTCCTCGGCAGACAACTGGTTTACCGGGGACTGTTTTTCCTGATTGCCAGCAGGCGGATTAGTGTTTTGTACCTGCGGTCTGGCAGGTGCAGTCGGCTGCAGGGGAGCCGGATTTGTATTCGGCTGCGGCAGCGGCGGCAAATCCGAAAGGTCTGTGCCGTTATGCAGGATTGTCCGGATTGCCTTAAGCTGGTAGCCTTTTTCTTTCAGTTCCTTAATCTTTTGGAATTCCTCTATATTTTCCCGTGTGTAGTACCTGTGTCCCATCTCGTTGCGGGGGATGGTCAAATCAAGTTCATCTTCCCAGTAACGTAACACATGTGTTTCCACGCCTGCCTTGGATGCGGCGTCTGAAATCATGTAACGCATTTTTTCCACGATTGAACTCCTCCTTTTCTTAATTGGAATGGACCAGCAGCAGGTTAAACATAAATTATATGTAACTGCCTTTAAAAATATTATACAAAGCATGCGGCGTAACTTCAAACATTTTTCATCGTATTATTTTGACATAAGATTCATAAATTCGGGATGTTGTGGGATATTATGGATAAAAATGTAAAACATTGTGCAAAAGCTGTGGACAAAACGGCGGATTTGACAAGCGGACTTTATTTGGACTATAATGGAAACATTATGGAAACAAAAATGAAACAGGTGAACCAGGACAGGATAGATGAGAATATTATAGAAGAAGCAGCACAGATGATTGCATCCGGAGAGCTGGTCGCGTTTCCGACAGAAACCGTATACGGACTTGGCGGGGATGCCATGTCCCCGTCTGCTGCCAGAAAGATTTATGCGGCGAAAGGGCGTCCGTCGGATAACCCGCTGATTGTACATATTGCAGATTTCAGGGATATGGGCAGGGTGGCGGCGGAAGTGCCAGAGCAGGCAAAAAAACTTGCAGATGCATTCTGGCCGGGTCCCCTGACCATAATTGTGAAAAAAAACAAAGCAGTACCCCTGGAAACTACCGGCGGAATGGATACGGTTGCTGTGCGTATGCCGGATCATCCGGTTGCACTGGCATTGATTCGTAAAAGTGGATGTCTGATTGCAGCACCGTCTGCGAATACATCCGGCAGGCCAAGTCCGACGGAGGCTGCCCATGTGAAAGCAGATCTGTTTGGAAAAATCGCGATGGTTCTGGACGGGGGACCGGTCGGGATTGGAATTGAATCCACAATTGTTGACCTGACCGAACAGACACCCATGATTTTAAGGCCGGGATATATCACGGCGGAAATGCTGTCTGAAACACTTGGGGAGAAGGTCGTCACAGACCCGGGCATTATTGCGGCAGATGATACAAAAAAACCGAAAGCGCCGGGGATGAAATACCGCCATTATGCGCCGTCTGCGAAAATGACCATTGTAGACGGGGCAGAAGCCGCCGTGGTTTCCAAAATTAACGAACTGGTAAAAAAGGCACGGGGGGAAGGGAAAAAAACCGCTGTAATTGCAGGTGAAGAAACAAGGCACTGTTATCATGCTGATGCTGTTTTATGTATTGGGGCACGCAGGGATGAGGATTCAATTGCACGCCATCTGTATAAAATACTTCGTGAATGCGATGAATCTGGAATTGAGGAAATTTATTCGGAAAGTTTCCGGACACCGAGGATCGGAAATGCGATCATGAACCGTCTGCTGAAAGCAGCCGGACATTCTGTGATTAATGTCTAGAAAGGGAAAATATGCCATATAATAAAATAATTTTTGTTGCCCAGACGGGAACCTGCCGCGAAGCAATGGCAGCCGGTATATTTGGGGATTTTGTCCTGCAAAAGCCGCTTGAGATTATTTCAAGGGGGCTCGTGGTGCAGTTTCCGGAGCCGATGAACCAGAAAGCGGAGGCGGTTTTAATCAGTAACGGCATCAATTTGGAAGGCTTTGTGTCAAAGCAGCTCACGGCGGAAGACCTTACGGAGGATGCGCTGGTTATTGCGATGGAACAGCAGCAGAAAGATAGGATTCTGGAGCAGTTTGAAAACGCCATACCCGAAAACATCCAGGTGCTGACAGCACTGGTCGGCGATGAACTCGAAATCATTGATCCTTACGGGGGGGCGCTTCCCGCATATGGTCTCTGCTATGAAACGCTGCGGAAATCCATAAAAAAACTGGTAAAAATGTTAAACGAAAACGAAGGAGAACTGCTGGCATGAGTGCAAAAAGGGATGGGTACATTCTCTGGGATGAATATTTCATGGGTGTGGCGATGCTGTCCGCCATGCGGTCAAAGGATCCGCATACACAGGTGGGCGCATGCATTGTCAGTGCCGAAAACAAAATTTTGTCCATGGGTTACAACGGGTTTCCGCTCGGATGCTCGGACGACGAGTTTTCATGGGAAAGGGAAGGGGAAGACAACAAATATCTTTATACCACCCACAGCGAACTGAATGCCATCTTAAACTACAGGGGTGGAAGTCTGGAGGGGGCTTCCATTTATGTGACTCTTTTTCCGTGTAATGAATGCGCCAAGGCGATTATCCAGAGCGGAATCCGCAGGGTGATTTATGATGACGACAAATATGCGGATACTGCAGGGGTTATGGCTTCCAAAAGAATGCTGCGGACGGCTGGCGTGGAACTGTGCCGTTATAAGCGTACCGGAAGAGAAGTAGTGCTGTCTCTGTAAGCCGGCAGAGTTTTTTTGTTTCTAAAAAAGAGGACTCTTTGGAGTCCTTTTTTCGTCGTGTTCCCGGCAATCCAAAACTTTTTCACAAAAACCAAACAGATTATGCAAAATTTATAGACAAATCGCCCAAAAATGGTATAATATAGAAATAGGCATGAAATGTAATAGGTAAATGAAATGAAGAAAGAAAACAGACAGGTTATGAATGCGCTCATACTGGTGTTCCAGTTTGGGATTAATATGATTGTGCCAATTTTTCTCTGTTGTATGCTGGGAATCTGGATTGGCAGGAAAACGGGAATTTCGTGGATGATGATTCCGTTTTTCTTCATAGGCGCACTTGCCGGTTTTACTAATATTTATAAGATGGCGAAGAATCTGTTTGACAGGAATGACAAGGATAAGAAACATGTTAAGAAGGATGAATGACGCGCTTCCGGGACTGGTGGCAACCATCATCGGGTATGGTCTTGTGCTGCAGTTTACCGGAATGTGGTTTGTAGATGATAAGGTATCCTATTCCATCGGGTTATGGTACGGCATCGCAATTGCCGCAGGGCTTGCAATTAACATTGCGGCGGTTCTGTGGGATGCTGTTTCCGTGGGAGGGGGAAAGCATGCCAATTACAGAATCATTGCAAAATCCGTGCTTCGGTATGTGGTTGTTGCGGTTCTGTTGATTATATTGGGCTATTTTAAATTTGGGAACCTGTTCGCCGCATTTTTCGGGATACTGGGACTGAAAATTTCCGCGTATCTTTCGCCGGTGGTCAGCAGTCTGGCAGACAGGTTTTCAGGAAGAGGTGATGCAGCTTCCAATGAAGAATAGTAAAATAAATAAGGAGGTGACTTTGTGAATCAAGGGATTTTATTGTCGTCTGACGTTGATTTTATGATCCATGGGATTTTTCAGGTGAATTTCTTTGGAGATAAGGTCTGGATCACCGACAGTCATGCATGTATCCTGATCGTCATGCTGACAATGGTTGTATTTGCGTTTGTTGCAAACCGCAAAATGAAAAAAGCCACTGACAAGCCGGATGGTTTTCAGAATGTCATTGAGCTGATTGTAGAGATGCTGGATGGCATGGTTGCGAGTACCATGGGCAAATGGGCGCCGAAGTTCGTCAATTACATCAGTACTATTTTTATCTTTATACTGATGAGTAATATTTCCGGACTTATGGGACTTCGCCCGCCGACAGCAGATTATGGTACAACTTTCGCACTGGCGTTGATTACGTTTTTCATGATTTGGATTAACAAGTTCAGGCATCAGTCAGGAAAACAAATCTGGACGGATATGTGTTCGCCATTACCACCATGGCTGCCAATCTGGTTCCCGATTAATCTGGTCAGTGAACTGGCAATACCGGTTTCCCTTTCGCTCCGTCTTTTTGCGAATGTGTTATCCGGAACCGTTATTATGGCGCTGGTGTACGGTCTTCTTACCAAACTTGCCGTAGCATGGCCGGCCGCACTTCACGTATACTTTGATTTGTTCTCCGGGGCAATTCAGACGTACGTTTTCTGTATGTTGACAATGACATACGTGTCTCAGGCATGTGATTCTGAGGAATAAGGATTTTATTTAATTTAAGGAGGATTTTTATCATGAACATTACAGGACAGGATTTAATCAGAGCATGTTCCGCAATTGGTGCAGGTCTTGCAGTTATCGCAGGTATTGGACCTGGTATTGGACAGGGTATCGCCGCTGGACACGGTGCTGCTGCCGTTGGACGCAATCCGGGTGCAAGGGGACAGATTATGTCTACCATGCTTTTAGGCCAGGCGGTTGCAGAGACCACCGGTCTGTATGGTCTGGTTGTCGCACTGCTGTTACTTTTCGTTAAGCCGCTTGGATAATGAAGGAATGGAGTAAATCCAAATCCGCTTAGGAAAGGAGAATAAAGAGATTGTTAGCTGAACAGACATTTTTATTCAATCTCAATTCCCAGTTGATTTTCAATGCAATCCTGCTTGCGATTGCCGTATTTTTCCTGTTCCTCATTATGTCCAATCTGCTTTTCAATCCTGCGCGGAAATTTTTAAAAGACCGCCAGAACAGAATCGCAGGTGAAATTGAGGATGCTAAGGCAGACAAGGAGAGTGCTGCGGCGTTAAAAGCAGAATATGAGGCGAAGCTTAAAAACGTGGATAAGGAGGCGGAAGTGATTCTTGCTGAAGCAAGGCAGAAGGCAGTGAAGAACGAAGCTAAAATTATCAGCGAAGCAAAGGAAGAGGCTTCCCGCATTATAAAAAGAGCAAAGGAAGAGGCTGAGCTTGAGAAGAAGCATGCGATGGATGATATGAAGCAGGAAATGGTTGCAGTGGCTGCCCTTATGGCGCAGAAGGTTGTTACCGCTTCCATTGACACAAACATCCAGAGCACACTGGTAGATGAAACATTGAGAGAGATGGGTGAATCGACATGGCTAAGCTAGTATCCAGAACATACGGGGATGCATTGTTTGGGCTTGCTGT
>CAYNOE010000046.1:0-15537 GCA_964398745.1 uncultured Lachnobacterium sp. | reverse complement strand
GGCATATTATGAAGCAGTATGACTATTACGGGCATCATGATTTTATTATCTGTACCGGATATAAAGGTGAAGTAATCAAAAATTATTTTATGAACTTTTATATATATCAGTCCGATATCACTGTGGATCTGCAGACGAACCAGGTGGAAGTTCACAGAAAGCAGACAGAGGACTGGAAAGTGTCCATTATAGATACAGGACGGAATTCGTCTGTCCAGGAGCGTATGTACAAGGTGCGTGAGTATGCCGGGAGCGAGCCGGTATTCGTTTCTTATGGAGACTGCCTGTCGGATATAGATATTGAAAAAATGTTCCAGGTGCACAAAGACTCCGGGCGGATAGCGACATTTGCAATGGCGCACCCGGCAGGAAGAAATGAAATTTTGTCGGTGGATGAAGATGGAACATACAAGGGGGTAAATCATGAGGGCAGGCAGGATGCATGGGTGAATGCCTGCTGCATGGTACTGGAGCCGGAGGCATTCCGGTATCTGGAACATCCGGTGGAAGCGACACTGATGGACTGTATCGGGCAGGAGAAAACAGTTCAGACCTACCGGCATGAGGGATTCTGGTCACCGGTTGAAACAATCCGGGACAAGACCTGGCTGGAAAGATTATGGAACTTAGGGCTGGCACCTTGGAAAGTATGGGAAGATTAGTAATATGAAGGTTGTAATTTTAGCAGGCGGAAAAGGAACAAGGATTAGTGAGGAATCCCGGATGCGTCCCAAGCCGATGATTGAAATCGGGGGAAAACCGGTTCTCTGGCATATTATGCGGCAGTACGCCGCTTATGGATTTAACGAATTTATAATCTGTTGCGGTTATAAGGGGCATATGATAAAAGAGTATTTTGTCAATTATTACCGGAATAACAGTCAGATTGAAATCTCTTTAAAAAACCAGAAAGCGCAGATTCTGGTAAAAAACAGTGAGCCGTGGAAAGTAACAATGGTGGATACAGGAATGGAAACGCTGACAGCCGGAAGGATTTTAAAGGTTTGGGAATATATCGGAGAAGAGCCGTTTCTGCTGACTTACGGGGACGGTGTTTCTGATGTAAATATTGATGAACTTTTACAGTTCCACAGGAAACAAAAGAAAACTGTTACAATTTCCATAACGCAGCCGGAGGGAAGATTTGGTGCTCTGCAGTTAGATGAAGAAGGAAACAGGGTTCTGGGATTTAAGGAAAAGGCACGAGCTGACCAGGCATGGGTAAATATTGGGTTTATGGTGATGGAGCCATCCGTTTATGAATATCTTGGCGACGGGAGTACCATGCTGGAAACAGTGCCTTTTGAGCGGCTTGCAGCAGAGGGGCAGATGGCGGCTTACCGGCATACCGGGTTCTGGTCACCGATGGACAACATTCATGACAGGGAGTATCTGGAGAAACTCTGGAACAGCGGACAGGCACCATGGAAAGTATAAGTACTGGTATACAGGAGGAATCATGAAAAAGTTGGATTATTACAAGGATAAAACCGTTCTGGTGACCGGACATACAGGATTTAAAGGGAGCTGGCTTTGTACGATGCTTGAAATGGCAGGGGCGCATGTAGTTGGTTATGCATTGAATCCGCCCGGAGGAGAGAACCTGTTTACATTATCGGGGGCAGGGGATGGTATGCAGTCACTGGAAGGGGATATCCGTGATTTCAGGCATTTAAAATCCGTTTTTGAAGAGTACAGGCCGGACATCGTATTTCATCTTGCGGCGCAGCCCATTGTCCGTGAAAGTTATGAAAATCCGGTATATACATATGAGACAAATGTTATGGGGACAGTGAACCTGCTGGAATGCGTGCGCCTGACGTCCCGGGTTGTATCTGTATTAAATATCACGACGGATAAGGTCTATGAAAACAGGGAGTGGGACTGGGGCTACAGGGAAACAGATGCACTGGATGGCTACGATCCATATTCAAACAGCAAATCCTGCTCGGAACTGGTGACGCACAGCTACAAAAAATCTTTTCTGGATGAAAAGAAAATTGCAGTTTCCACGGCAAGGGCCGGAAATGTGATTGGCGGCGGGGATTTTGCAAGGGATCGTATCATACCGGACTGCGTCCGTGCAGCCTTGTCAGGGGAAGAAATTATTATCCGTAATCCATATTCCATCCGGCCGTTCCAGCATGTGCTGGAGCCTTTGGCTGCTTATCTGATGATTGCGGAAAAGCAGGCGGCATTCCCAAAGCTGCAGGGATATTACAATGTGGGTCCGCAGGAGAGTGACTGTATTACAGTGGGCGAACTGGCAGACCTTTTCTGTAAGGCATGGCCGGGGGCTTCGTGGAAAAATGTCTGTGAAGAGGGGCCGCACGAGGCGTCCTTTTTAAAACTGGACTGCTCTCTTGTGAAAAATAAAATTGGCTGGAAACCGAAATGGACAATTAAAGAAGCTGTGGAAAAAACCGTTGAATGGACAAAGGTGTACCAGGAAGGCGGGAATATCAGGGAATGCATGCAGCAGCAGATTCGGGAATTCCTGACAGAGGAATCGTGAAAGGGAAGGAGAATCAGAGAATGGCAGAGTGGAAAAATGAGGAAGAGGCAAGAAAGCAGATTAAGGAAATGGTATCGCAGTATTACCACGACTTTAAGGAAAAAAAGGAACCATACCGGGAAGGGGAGCGTATCAGTTATGCCGGGCGTGTATTTGATGAAGAGGAAATGTGCGCACTGGCGGATGCCACGCTTGATTTCTGGCTGACAACGGGAAGATTTTCGGAGCAGTTTGAAAAGGAGTTCGCAGAGTGGATTGGGATTAAATATGCGCATCTGGTCAACAGCGGCTCTTCCGCAAACCTGATTGCATTTATGGCACTGACGGCTCCGGAGCTGGGGGACAGGCAGATTAAAAGGGGCGATGAAGTCATTACGGTTGCCTGCGGGTTCCCGACAACGATTACACCGGTAATCCAGTACGGGGCGGTTCCGGTTTTTGTGGATGCCACAGTCCCGCAGTATAACATTGACGTGACAAAACTGGAAGCGGCTTACACTCAAAAAACAAAAGCGGTCATGATTGCGCATACGCTGGGAAATCCGTTTGACCTTGCCGCGGTAAAGGCGTTCTGTGACAGGCATAACCTGTGGCTGATTGAGGACAATTGTGATGCCCTGGGAACGAAATATACGATTGACGGCGTTACCAGATACACCGGAACATGGGGCGATATAGGCACAAGCAGCTTTTACCCGCCGCACCATATGACGATGGGGGAGGGCGGCTGTGTATACACGGACAATCCGCTTCTGCACCGGCTGATTCTTTCATTCCGTGACTGGGGACGCGACTGTATCTGCCCGTCCGGCCATGATAATTTCTGCGGGCACCGGTATGACGGGACATACGGACAGCTTCCGCAGGGGTATGACCATAAATATGTGTACAGCCATTTCGGTTACAACCTGAAAGTAACGGATATGCAGGCAGCGGTCGGATGTGCACAGCTTAGGAAGTTTCCTTCCTTTATTGAGAAACGGCGGCATAATTGGGAAAGACTGCATAAGGCGCTGGAAAGCGTTTCGGACAGGCTGCTTCTTCCAGAACCGGCAGCAAACAGTATTCCGTCATGGTTCGGTTTTTTAATCAGTGTAAAACCGGAAAGCGGATTAAAAAGAAATGATGTAACCAGATACATGGAGGAGCACAATGTGCAGACCAGGCTTCTGTTTTCCGGAAATATCGTAAAGCAGCCGTGTTTTGACCAGATGCGGGATACCGCAGGATACCGTGTATCAGGAAGTCTGGATGTGACGGAGTATATCATGGACAATTCTTTCTGGATTGGCGTGTATCCGGGAATGACGGATGAAATGATTGATTATATGGCAAAAACTTTGATTGAAGCGGTTGGCAGAACGCCCCTATGAAAAAACTCTGTCATATGATAGAATAATAGAAAATAATGAACAGACACGGCAGGAGGTCACAATGGAAGAAAATTTAAAAGAACAAAAAGAAGCGCTGGAAGTCTTATCCGGCTTTAATTCCCGTTTAATTGACAACATGGAGATTGCGGTTGAGGAATTAAGCGGGAAGCGCAAAGAAGACACGGACAAACTGGTAAAAAGTATTACTGATGCAGTGAACTGGGAGATTCAGGTATTAAACAGCACAATGGACCTGATTAATAAAGATAAGGTGCGTGTGGACAAAGAAGCTTTTAACGCGGCAATCATGGGATTTTCCGATGCGATTAAGCAGGGTGGGGATGAAGCCCTTGCCGCAGCATTAAAGACACTGCTTCCGCAGTTTGAGAACCTGGGGGAAGCAGTGAAAGAAATCGGTCTGTAACTTCGCTGCGGGTGGTATGGATGAAGCTGCGGAAAGCTTATTTTCCGTGCTTCATCCTCCAGTCAATGCATCTTTGCAAATATTCCACATAATCTGCATTTTTGCACATGCCCTTTCCTTCTGTATCAGAAATCTTTGCTACATCCATTCCGTTGCAGGCGGTTGTTTTCATGACGATATTCAGTGCAGGCGCATCGGTATCATTGGCAATATAAGTGCCGATACCGAATGCAACTTTTGATTTACCCTTAAAATATTCATATAAACTGTTTGCCCGTTCAAAGTCAAGGCTGTCAGAAAACAGCAGGGTTTTTGATGCAGGGTCAATTCCGAGTTCCCTGTAATGTTCAATCATCAGCTCGCCCCATTCATAAGGGTTTCCGCTGTCATGGCGTACTCCGGAAAAGAGGGTTGCAAATGTGAGCTGGAAATCCTTTAAGAAACAGTCGGTTGTAATGGTATCAGTCAGTGCAGTACCGTTTAAAATGCCATATTCGCGTATCCATGCATTTAATGCATACCAGTTGGAATATGCCGGATTATGTTTATGGTTTCCCTGGCCAACGCACATAATCCATTCATGCGCCATTGTCCCGACCGGAGTCAGTGAGAATTTTTTGGCAAGATATACATTCGAGGTTCCCACAAATTTAGAATTTAAAAACCCGTCGGTCTGTTCACTTAATGTTCTGACTGCAAGTTCCTGTGCTTCAGCGGAGAGCCTTCTTCTCATGCCGAATTCGCTGAATGCGCCAATCTGGAATTTATGCTGCAGGGCATGCACCTTTTCGTCCAGCCGTTTTTTGAAACTTTCCAGGAGCGTGCTGTATTCATAAGCCATTCTGAAATATACTTCGTTTACGATGGCAAGGGTCGGGATTTCATACATGGAGGTATTGAGCCATGTTCCTTTCGTTTCGATGGACAGCCCGTTTTCGCCGGCATCCGTAATTTCAAAATCTTCAAACCTTGGCTGCCACAGGCGAAGAAAATCCACATAAGAGCCTTTGATCCATGTAATCCGGTTCAGGTAAGCAAGTTCATCTTCCGAGAACCGCAGACCGCAGTATGCTTTAATCTGTGCGCGGATTTCTTCCACCATTTCCGGGGTAAACCGGACATCATTATTGCGGCAGTGAAAGGTCCAGGTCGTTTTATAGTCACTGAACTGGTGGTAAATGGCCTGTCCCATGCTGAATTTGTACATGTCCTGTTCAAGAAGGCTGGTGATAACTGGTTTTAATTTCATTTTTATATCCTCCTGTGTATGAACAAAATTGTCAGATTATATCCACCTGGCAGGTTTTCATGGCTTCAATTGCAGTTTTGTGTGTTTCCGGTGTAACGCAGGCGCAGGCATTTTCAATGACGCATACCTTTACTTCCGGCAGCCTTGCTTTTACGATCATGACATTACTGATGACGCAGATGCCGGTGCAGAATCCGGTAAAATGAATCTCGGTTTTCTCATCCGGAAATTCCTGGCAGTAGTCTGCAATTTTTTCGGCGAGCTCAAGGCTTCCAAACTGGCCTTTGTTTACGAGGACAAATTTTTCGTTTAATTTTTCTCCGAATTTTCCGGAAAGGGCGGCCATGATATCAGCGTGGATTTCCCAGCCTTTCGTGCCTTCCACGGTGTGGATGACTGGTAGTTTTCTTCCCTCCTGCGTGTTCAGGTAATTAGAATCATGTGTGTCCCTTGTGGCATACACCATGTCATAGCTGCCGTTTTTAATGATTTGTGTAATTACCGGCAGGGTTTTCTGGCATTCGCTGTTTCCAAGAACGCCGTAGGTAAAATCATTCTGTGTATCGGTTAATACTAAAATTTTTTTCATAAGTTTTCTCCTTTATACAGATTCTTCCTTAAAACGGGCATAATGTCAAGCCCTATTTTAAAATAATTTATTTTACAACGCAGTATTGACAGGCGCGCCGGTGTACGCTTTAATAGTATTGTTATAAAGTTCCAAAAGAGAAAGAAGGATAGTAGAATGGGTAAATTTCTTATTGCACTTGTGTATTTGCTGGAGAAGCCGTACCGTATGCTTTTTTTGCTTTGCAGTGTTTTTCTGTTTTTTGGGCTGGCCAGTGTACACAGTTCTTATGAAGTAAAAAAATATACGGAAACGGAAGGCGAAATCTGCAATCTTACATCTGAAGAAGTGTTGCGGCATGGAAAATCTGTAACGCGGTATGATTATGACCTGGTCTGGTATGCAGACGGACAGGAATATCAGAAGCATCTAAACGGGCAGACAGACATGCCGGCTGAGGGGATTACTTCGATTTGGGTAAGACCTGACAACGGGGATGCCGTGCTGTTTCCGTCAGTTGAAATTAAACGGGACGCTGTCATTTATCTGGGCGTTGCCATGGGAACAGGGCTTCTGGGAATGGTGATTTATATCTGTTATCTTGTAAACCGGAAGGAAACGGATGAAGAAAAAAGAGACAGGCTGGAAACTGCAAAGGTTGGCAGTATGATAGTTTTTTGCCTTTCCCTGATTGCTGCGGGAATCGGACTTTGGGTATACTGCGGTGGCAGGAAAGACCGTTATACAAATTCTGTCATGCTGGATTTTTCACTTTACTGCGGCATGATAGCGCTCATATCCATCATCTGTTTTATCAATGCAGGGCATAAGGTAAAACAGATGATGTAACTGGTTTTGGGACGAATTTACTGCAGGCCTTCCTGGGCATTGGAAATAAACTGTATGAAGTCAGGTTCTGGTATCGGCTTGGAGAAGAAATATCCCTGAATGAAATCACATTTGAGATCCGTAAACGTGCGCAGCATTTCTTCGGTTTCAATTCCTTCCACCACGATTTCCATTTCCATATCCTTAATCATTTTTACTGTGTTCTGGAGAACAATCCACATTTTCGGATTATGCTGTTCATCCACAAAGGACTTGTCCAGTTTAATAATTTTTAAAGGAAGCTGGATTACCCGTTTCATATTGGAATAGCCGGTGCCATAGTCATCCAGGGAAAAACTGAGTCCTGCCTCGCTTAGCTTGTTTAAGTTTGCGGTCATAATCTTCTGTGTATTTGCGGCAGCAGTTTCCGTGATTTCCAGATTGATTTTGTCACTCGTTACATGGTACCGCTGCATGGTCTCCAGGATATTGTCCGCAAGATCCCGGCGCATACACTGCGCAACAGAAAGGTTGACTTCAATGTATTTCAGGTTCAGCCGTTTAAAATCCTCACTTGAAATGAAACGGCAGACTTCTTCAAAAACAAACGCGCCGATTTTGTGTATCGCCCCGCTTTTTTCCGCGGCAGGAATCAGGATTTCCGGTGAGATGAAACCATGCTTTTCATCAAACAGCCTGAGCAGTGCTTCCGCGGATTCAAACCGGTTATTTGTGGTAGAATAAATTGGCTGGTAATATACCTGGAAATTGTGGTTCTGGAAGCCACGGTTAATAATCTCATCAATATGGTTCTGAATTTCAAGGGTGCTCTTGCTAAAGGCTTCATCCGCAGTCATTACCATTCCGGTGAACTGGTTCCGGAGATGGAAATCCGAACCCAGACGCATGAGCGAGTCAAAGTTGTGTATGTCTTCCGGGCAGCACGCAAGCACGATAAACGGAAGCAGCTCTATATCCAGCCCGGGAGCATCGGAGTTCTTCAGCTGTTCCATAAGCATCCTGGCAGCATCTGCTGCCTTGTCATAATGCGTTCTGTTGAATACCATACGGAACCGTCCGGTATCCAGATAATATAAGTCAGCCTTGTTTCCCAGATGTTTGTTGATTTCCCGGATTTTTTCAGCAACCGCTTCCATGAGCCGGATGGTAAAATCATACCCCATCATGGTATGGATGGAAGAATAATTTCCGATATTAAGCATTACAATAGTTACATTTTTATGATTATAAAAAGTGCGTTTCATATCATTTGCGTATGCAATGTGCTTTGAAAGCTGGGTTACGGAATCAATAATCTCTTCCGGGCGCTGGACGCTGATGCTGATTAAAAGAAGCGCCAGGGCTCCTGCAAACATTTCCACAAGGGCGGCCGGGTAAAAAAGCTGGATAACCATGGCAATAACCCCGATTGGAAGGTATGCCCCCATGGCTATCAGTTTGAACCTGGAAAACAGGTGTCGGTAGCGGATCAGGTATGCTGTAAAATAAGGAATGTGGACTGCCGCAGTAACATACATGAGAAAGAACCATGGTCCGCGCTGGTATCCGTTTTCAACGGTAAAAACCTTTCCGGTAAACAGGTTTATAATAATACCGGATACTGATACCAGACAAGGCGCCCACAACAGAAACTGAAGCGGGAAACTTTTGCGGAGTTTATGCCATGTATCTGTCAGGCTGATTTCAAAAAGCAGATATACCGATGTAACCAGGCTGTGCATCAGCAGGTAGCCTGAGTGCGCGGTATACAGTGCCGGCAGGCAGGTGCTTCCGGCATTATCAAGGCTTACGGCCCAGATATCAAATATGGTGGTGGTAAGTGCAAAAGACGTAAAAATAAGAAACAGACGGTTAGTGGTGCCGTTTGTCATTCTGCGTAAGACGCAGGAAAGTAAAATAAAAAGTAGCAGACAGAGAGCTGCAATATCAAAGCTTATATTTTTCCCCATACTTTTCACCCTTTTAGAAAATCCCTTTTTTCTATTTTAGCAAAAAACTGGAAAGAAAGCAACCAACTGTCATTTTTAAATATTGGCAGACAAGGAGATTGGTTACTATGAACGGCTCCTGAGCCGTGAATAGTAACGAGACTTTTATTATTCAGGAGCTTTCAGGGAATAATTTAAGAGCTGTGCTCAAATGCGCGGACTTTCAGATGTACGCCACGCCCGTCTGCAATCTCCTGGCAGGCTTTTATGTCTTCTTCCGAAAGAATGTCCACAACAGAAAGCTGGGTGTGTGCAATCATTCTGCCGCATTCTTCGGCAAAGTCCAGCATGGCTTCATAAGCATTGTCAAACGCCGGACGGGTGACCTTCTGGTACTCTTCGGCATTTGGAGCGTTCAGACTGATGGAAATGCTGTCAGTAACTTTTGCAAGTTCCGGTACAATGTCCCTTCCATGATAAAGGCTGCCAAGTCCGTTGGTGTTAATCCGGATGGGAAGTCCTGTTTTTTCTTTTACATAGCGTGCACTTGCCAGAAGATTTTCCAGTGCGCAGGTCGGTTCACCGTAGCCGCAGTAAACAAATTCTTTGTAGCCGGAAAAATCAAACCTGTCAATTGCGGCAAGAATTTCGTCCAGTGCCGGCTCTTCTTTATGCCAGAGCGTATCTGCGTTTCCGACACCGTCCATCTGGGAACGGATACAGAAGGTGCAGGCGCAGTCGCATTTGTTCGTAATATTTGTATATACCTGATTGTTATAAATGTAAAGAATTTTCGCCATTTTCAATGCTCCTTTTAAATCATAATCATGTCTTAGTATAAACGCATCTGGTCATATGTACATAACCAGAACGGGAAAATATTACAAGACCAGAAATTGTCTTTTGAAAAAAAATCATGAATGTGATATTATAGAAAACAGAACTATGATGATATGAGGTAAAAAGCATATGTTTGCGAAGAAACAGATTATTTACAGCGAGTCGCTCGGTGTCTGCCGTGTGGATAATATCGTTTCGCTCTCCGCAAAACGCGGGGAGGAAGGCACATCATACTACGTGTTATGCAGTGTGTTTGACAAATCAAAGGTATCTTATATTCCGGTGGACAACCATAAAGTAAAACTGAGGGAATTATTTACAGCGGAAGAAGCAGAAGCACTTCTGGATTCAGAAGAACTGGAAAAAGATGAAAATTTAAAAAAAGCAGTGGACTATGTGTTAAAGGGCAGGGAGGCAGAAAATGGCGCAGCAGGCAATACATAAATTTACAATCGGAAACAAAGAAGTGGAAGGAAAAGCCGCCGAGTTTGAATACGACAGGGGCTGGTACAGTATCAGTGAAGTTACGGGAGGAGAACGTGAGGTCATATACAGGTCAAAAAATGCGCAGGAAGCGTATATGAAATGGAATGTCTATATTGGGCGCAGGAAAGAACGGGCGGTTCCCGAGGAACGGCGCAGGCAGGATGGCGGCGAACGCCATAACAGCAGCGGACGGGCCAGGCAGGATAGCCACGGACGGCGTGAAGGCGGCAGTTACAGCCATAGCAGAAAGCACCGCCGGGAGAATCACTGAAAAAGACAATAAACGCTGTGTTGACACAGAAGAATTCATTTGCTAAAGTGGAATAAATGACAGCAGCCGCGGAAAAAAGCAGCTGCAGGGAGGATAGAAATAAATGTCAAAAATAATTTTAACGGGGGACCGTCCAACCGGGAAACTGCATGTGGGACACTATGCAGGTTCGCTGAAAAGAAGAGTGGAGCTGCAGAATTCCGGTGAGTATGATAAAATCTTTATTATGATAGCAGATGCACAGGCACTGACCGATAATTTTGAAAATCCGGAAAAGGTGCGGCAGAATATTATTGAGGTGGCGCTGGATTATCTGTCCTGCGGTCTGGATCCGGATAAAGTAAACCTGCTTATCCAGTCCCAGATTTCAGAACTGACAGAACTGACTTTTTTTTATGCAAATCTGGTCACTGTGTCCCGTCTGCAGCGGAATCCCACAGTGAAATCAGAAATCCAGATGCGGAATTTTGAAGCAAGTATTCCGGTGGGATTTTTTACCTATCCCATCAGCCAGGCCGCGGATATCACGGCTTTTAAGGCAAATACGGTTCCGGTTGGGGATGACCAGCTGCCGATGATCGAACAGACGAGGGAAATTGTGCGCAAATTTAACAGCATTTATGATGAGGTGCTGGTGGAGCCGGAAGCGCTTCTGCCGGAAAATGAGGCATGTATGCGCCTGCCGGGTACGGACGGAAAGCAGAAGATGAGCAAATCCCTTGGCAACTGCATTTATCTTTCTGATACGGAAGCGGATGTGAAGAAAAAAATTATGGGAATGTATACCGATCCGCAGCATATACAGATTTCCGATCCGGGACATATTGAGGGAAACTGTGTGTTCACTTATCTGGATGCATTCAGCAGACCGGAACATTTTGAAGAATATCTTCCGGATTATCATAATTTGGAAGAACTTAAAGAACACTATAAGCGTGGAGGTCTGGGCGATGTAAAAATCAAGAAGTTTTTAAACGCGGTTATGCAGGAAGAACTTGCGCCAATCCGTGCAAGGCGGGCAGAATTTGAAAAAGAGATTCCGGCAGTATATGAGATTCTGAAAAAAGGCAGCGATACTGCAAGGGAAACCGCTGCGCAGACACTTTCCGAAGTGAAAAAGGCAATGCGGATTAATTATTTTGATGATGCAGAACTGATCCGTGCCCAGAGCGAGTGGTATGCATAGGAATTCACATTAAGATTTTTTTAAATCACATAAAACCTTCTTTACAGAACCGCAATAGGGGAGTATAGTTGAGGGAGCGCTTAATACTGACAGAACAAAAAATGGACAGGAGGGAATGGTATTTATGAAAAAAACCGGGATGTTAGCAGCCCTTGCCGCTATATTACTGATGACGGGCTGCGGAAACTCCGCAAAGACAATTGACGCAAAGTCTCTGGCAGAGTCGCTTACCAAAGAAATTTCCTATGAAGATACACTCGAAAACGTGGATGAAGATACAATATCCATGTATATTGAAGTTCCGGAGGATGTAGAATCCGTGATGTATATGGGTAGTGGTGCAACAGCAGAGGAGGTCGCGGTTTTTACAGCGAAGGATTCATCCGCAGCAGGAGAAACCCTTAAAAAAGTGCAGGAACATCTGGATGACCAGACGGCATCTTTTAAAGCATACAAGGCAGAAGAAGTAAAGCGCGTTGCAGATGCGGTGTTAAAGCAGGAGGGAAACTATGTCGTCCTCTGTGTATCCGGGGATTCTGGAAGGGCAAAAGAAATTATAGAGGAAGCGTTCAAATAAATGGTATTTAGTAGTTTTGTATTTTTACTTGCTTTTTTTCCGCTCGTTCTGCTATTGTATTTTATTTGTCCGCCAAGACTGCGGAATGCGGTGCTTCTGGTGACAAGCCTTGTTTTTTATGCATGGGGAGAGCCGAGATATATCGGCATCATGCTGTTGTCAACCGTCTTTGATTATACAAACGGGCGGCTGATTGAACACTTTAAAAAGAAAGGAAGCCCTGGGATAGCAAAGGCAGTACTGGTAATAGACCTGACAGGTAACCTTGTAATCCTTGGTCTTTTTAAGTATACAGATTTTCTGATTGAAAACTTTAACCGTCTTACCGGGACCGGGGTGCCGCTGTTAAACCTGGCACTTCCGATCGGGATTTCGTTTTATACGTTTCAGACGATGTCCTATACCATAGATGTGTACCGGGGAGAAGTTCAGGCACAGCACAATATTCTGGATTTTGCGGCTTATGTGACACTGTTTCCGCAGCTGATTGCAGGTCCGATTGTGCAGTACAAAACCGTGGCAAACGAGCTGTCAGAACGGCAAACGACACTGGATGATTTTGCTGCGGGGGCATTCCGTTTTACCGTTGGCCTGGCAAAAAAAATACTTCTGGCAAACCAGATTGGAAGTCTCTGGGATACGATAAAGGGTTTAAACCAGATGTCGGTTGCAACTGCATGGCTCGGGGCGGTTGCATACAGTTTCCAGATATACTTTGATTTTTCTGGATATTCTGATATGGCAATAGGGCTTGGCAGAATGTTTGGCTTTCATTTTCTGGAAAACTTTAATTTCCCTTATATGTCAAAAAGTATTACGGAATTCTGGAGACGCTGGCATATTTCGCTGGGTTCATGGTTTCGTGAATATGTTTATATTCCGCTTGGCGGAAACCGCAAAGGCATGGCGCGCCAGCTTTTTAATATTATGGTCGTGTGGATGCTGACCGGCTTCTGGCACGGGGCGAACTGGAATTTTGTTTTATGGGGAATTTATTACGGTGTGCTTCTGATGCTGGAAAAGCTGTTTCTTTTGAAGTGGCTGGAAAAACTTCCGGACTGGATCGGACATATTTACAGTGTAATTCTGGTAGTTGCCGGCTGGGTAATTTTTGCCCAGACGGAAAGCGGGGAACTTGTACGCTATTTAAAAGCAATGGTGGGAATTGGGACGGACGGCGTGACGGATGGCAGTTTTTTTTATTTTCTAAGCTGTAATGCAGTACTTCTTACAGTGCTTGTGGTCTGCTCTGTGGATCACCGTGTCTGGCTTGGAAAAATTGCATGGAAAATGGATAAGATTGAAAAAATATGGGCAGTCGTAAAGCCGCTGACGGTACTTCTGCTTTTGGTAGTTTCTTTTGCGTTTCTCGTGGGAGACAGCTACAATCCATTTTTGTATTTCCGGTTTTAGGAGGCATTTGACTTGAAAAAAACAAACCTTGCAGTTACAATTATATTTTTATTGTTTATTGCGGCAGTATCGGGAATCAGCATGGCAATGCCGGACCGGGAATTTTCCCCGAATGAAAACCGGTATCTGGAAAAAGCCCCCAGGCTTTCCGTGGATGATATCATGTCAGGGGATTTTCAGAAGGGACTGGAGGAGTATTTAAAGGACCAGCTCTGTTTCCGTGATGGATGGATTACGGCAAAGACTGCAATCCAGAAGGTATGCAATGATACGGATATTGGCGGCGCCTATGTGGGAGCGGACGGCTATGATTTTGAAAAAATTACGCCGGAGGATGTGGATGAAAAACTGGTAGCAAGGAATATCAAAACAGTCCGTGATTATTTTGATTTTGCATCGGATACGATTGGCAAAGAGAGGCTCTCGTTTCTTCTGGTTCCGACTTCCGGTTTGGTAATGGCAGAAAAGCTTCCGAAAAACGCAAGGCTTTTCAACCAGTCCCAGTACATCGGACAGGTCGAAAATGCGATGAAGGATTATCAGTTTATTGATTTGAGGAAAGAGTTTCTGGCGCATAACAAGGAATATATCTATTATAAAACAGACCACCACTGGACGATGGACGGGGCATATCTTGCCTACAAAAAGTGGTGTGAAAGTACCGGACATCTTTATGAAGATAAGGATATTCTGGAAAAAACAGTATTAACTGATGAATTTAGGGGAAGTCTGTATTCCAAAATACTGGATGCGGATTCCGCCAGTGACAGTATCTGGATTTATAATCCGCAGGGACTTGCTCCATACAGTGCGCACTGTAATGTGAAAATTGACGGTAAGACAGATATGGAGGGCTGTTTTGACAAAACAAAGCTCAGGGAAAAGGATAAGTATGCCTGCTTCTTTGGCGGAAACTACGGGGAGGTTCATATTTCGAGTGGTCCGGACAGTAAAGCGGATTCACAGGGGAACCTGCTTGTAATAAAGGATTCATTTGCGAATAGTTTTGTGCCGCTGATTACAATGGATTATGATAATATTTACATGGTGGATCTGCGGTATTTTAACGGGGATATGAAAGGATATCTGAAGGAAAAAAACATTACGGATATCCTGGTATTGTATAATATTTCCAATTTTATTTCGGACAAAAATATCTATAAACTTATGCAATAAATGTAATCCGGAGGGAAAACAATGCATTACAAAAAAATATATGCAGCCGTTCTGGCGGCGGCAGTTATGGCGGCCGTAATAACGGGCTGCGGCAGGAGGAATGTGACAGAAGACAGCACACAGGGGTCGGAAATTACGGCAGAGCGTGCGGGGACAGAAATGACAGAGGCATCAGACGTTACAGGAACTGCTTATTATCCGGCAATTACATCAGATAAAAAAATAAAGGATTACCAGTCAGTGGTTACTATAGGGGATAAGGGTTATGAACTGTACACTTATCTGGAGCCGGTTGCAAAAAATTATGCCAAAAGCATAAATAAGGTGGCGGACAGCCTGAAAGGCAAATCGGATGTTTACAATATGATAATTCCACTTGGTTCGGAGATTACATTTCCGGATAACCGGAGGGAGGAGATTTCTTCCACCGGCCAGAGGGACGCGATGTTAAAGATCCAGGCCAAGATGAAAGAAAATGTAAAAACAGTTGATATTTATGATGCCCTGATGAAGCACAGGGACGAATATGTGTATTTCCGCACAGACCATCACTGGACGGCGCTCGGCGCATATTATGCCTATGAGCAGTTCTGCGCGGTGAAGGGAATGGAACCGGAAGCACTGGAGTCTTACGAGACGAAGGATTTTGACGGTTTTTTAGGTTCATTTTTTAATGATACAA
>CAYNOE010000045.1:6874-15617 GCA_964398745.1 uncultured Lachnobacterium sp. | reverse complement strand
AGATAAAATGACTTATAAATATTAGATTATGATAATAGTCTGCGAATAGAAAATCGGGCAGAAATTGATGAACTTTGAAAATTTTATACAGGTTGAAATTAGGGCATAATCATTAAGCCACCCGCTATGACTACCGGCTCATAATATCTGCCAGTTTACCCATTGTCTGTTTAATCTGCTGGATATATAATACAAACGCCAGACGGCTCAACCTGCGTAAAACGAATGCTTCGAATGAGTAAAGCTCTGGGAGGTGAATGCCAGACCTGCCTCACTCATTCTGACAGCTTAAGCAACAAGATGGATAATTCCTTACTGGCTGTAAGGGATATTAACCATAAATATATTGTAGTAGGGAGGGTATTATGACAGAGGAACAGTATAAGAAAGCGAATGGGGCGGTATTTCCTATTCTTGTAATTATCCTGGGTTATATCGCGGTTTCTATGCTTATGTGGGCAAACACAGCCGGGGGTACATGGCGGACATGGACCCAGCTTGCTGCGGCTATTATGGCGTTGCTGGTTATTACTGTCATGTATGTGTCGGCAAAGAACACAAAACGCTGCGGTGTCATTATGATGCTTGCAGCAGCAATGGCATATTCTGTAGTCATTATGATTGGAACTTCAAGCGGTACATGGACATACGCCATGCCGATTCTTTTTGTGGCGATGGCATATCTGGATGTCAAACTGATCATCGGAGGCAATATTGTTGCCCTGCTGGACAATATTATACGTCTGGTGACAAGAATAGGGGGTGCTGACAGCGCCGGGAAGACAGAACTGGTTGTAGCGCTGATTACCCTTTCCCTGGCGGCATTTGCATCAATCCGTACAGTGATTCTTTTAATACGTTTCCATAAAGAAAATATGGGTGGCATTATTCTGGCGGCAAATTTACAGGAAGAGAGCAATAAATCCATGGTGCAGGTAGCAGAGGAAATCACCCGGCTTTTTGAACAGGCCATGGAAATGCTGGGTAAATTAAAAAGCAGCATTGATTCCGGAAATTCTGCCATGAGCAATATTGTTGCAAGCAGTGAGAGCACGGCGGAAGCAATTCAGGTTCAGGCGGAGATGTGCGTGGATATCCAGGGAAATATGGACAGGGCGGAAGAAAGTACCAAAAAAATGCTGGAGGCTTCACAGACAACAAATGAGACGGTTGGGGAAGGCACCAGTGTTGTAAGAAATCTGAAAGAACAGGCCCGGAATGTGGAAAATGCAAGCAGTGTGACAGTGGAGGTGATTGAGCGGCTGACTGCAAAGGTGGAACAGGTGCAGAATTTTGTCGGATCGATTCTTAGTATTTCCAGCCAGACCAATCTTCTGGCGCTGAATGCATCCATTGAGGCGGCGCGTGCGGGAGAGGCAGGAAAAGGCTTTGCGGTTGTTGCGGATGAAATCAGACAGTTATCGGAACAGACCAAGGAAGCTTCCAACAATATCACAAATATTATCAAGGAGCTTAAGGAAGATACGCAGCTTGCCAACGAAAGCATTGGAAATTCTGTGGAATCTGTCCGGAAACAGAATGAACTGATTGAGGATACCCGTGATAAATTTGAAAAGGTAAACCAGGAGGTGGAGGAACTTTCCAGGCATATTGAGGAAACAGAACAGATTATTGAAAGAATTCTGGATGCTACCAGTACGATTTCAGATAATATTACCCATCTTTCCGCAACCAGTGAAGAGGTGGCGTCTTCATCCACGGAAAGTCTCCAGGCGACGGAAACCACAGTGGAGGATATGGAAAAAACAGGGGAAATACTTGGGAAGATTTACCAGCTTGCACAGAATCTGAAGCTGTCCATTTAATGGGCTGTGAGGTTTATAAAGGAGACATATATGAGATTTTTAATTCAGCGCGTAACAGGGGCAAGGGTAACCACAGACGAAAAAAGCTGCGGGGAAACAGGACAGGGGCTTCTGGTTTTTATTGGAATTGCGAATGGCGATACAAAAGAAATTGCGGACAGGATGATTAAAAAGATGACGGGGCTTCGGATTTTCGGGGATGAAAATGGAAAAACCAACCTGTCGCTTTCTGATGTCCGGGGAAGTCTTCTTCTGGTTTCGCAGTTTACCCTGTATGCGGACTGCCGGAAAGGAAACCGCCCGTCCTTTACCAATGCAGCAAAGCCGCCGTTTGCAGAAGAAATGTACGAATATATTGTTTCAGCCTGCAAAAAACAGGTGAAAGAAGTGCAGACGGGACTGTTTGGCGCGGATATGAAAGTGGAGCTTTTAAACGACGGTCCCTTTACCATTTTTCTGGATTCTGACAGCTTATTTTCACTGCCGGTTTTAAAATAGGACTTTTTACCTAAAAAAGGCTGGACATATTTGAAATTATTTTATATAATAATTATAATAAACAGCCGCGTTTTTTACATAAAGACTGTTTGAAAGATGAGAAAAAAAGAACACAATTCAAGGAGGAGAAAACGTATGATGTTTTTTAAAAACCTGAGTATCAGGATCAAGATCCTGGGACCGGTTGTAGTGCTTGGGATTCTGATAGTCTTGCTTGGGGTTTTAAGTATTAGCAACAGTACACGGATTTTGACGGTCAGCCAGGAAATTTCCAGTAACTATGCCATGAAGATTGAGCAGCTTGGGGATATTACTGCTAAATACCAGACGCTGCGCCGTGTGGCATTTGCCCACATAATTGCAGACAATGATGAATTAAGACAGAACCTTGTTACAGAAGAGGAAGCTCTTAAAGAAGATATCACTGCGCTGTGTGGTGAGTTTGAGAAGCTGGACAACTCCCCGGAAGCAACCGAAAGTTTTCAGAAGTTTAAAGATGATTACGTGAACTATCTGACAATTTACGACAACATTCTGGAACACAGTGCCAGAGGTGGTAATAATGTAGAGGACGAAAACAAGAAGAAAGCGACAGAGCTTGCCAATACCGATTTAAAGGTGGCAGGAACTGCATTAACGGAAGAACTGCAGATCATGCGTGATATGAACAGGGATGATATGAATGCTGCGATTGAGCACCAGCAGTCCGTATATGACAGTGTTGTGCGGTCGATTGCTGTTATTCTGGCTGTCAGTGTGCTTGTATTTGTATTTGTGGTATGGGTATCATGGACATGGTGCTGCAAGCGTCTTATTAATATTAACAAGCAGCTGCGTGACGTCATTGCGACCATTGATGCCGGCGAAGGCGATTTGACCAAGCGGGTACAGTGCTTCTGTACAGACGAAATCGGAACACTGGCAAACGGTATCAATACCTTTATCCAGACGCTGCAGGGAATTATGGGACAGATTAATACAAGTTCAGGGCAGCTTGGTTCCATTGTAAACCTTGTTTCTGATAAAGTAACGACAGCGAATGATAATTCCTACAATATATCTTCTGTCATGGAGGAATTGTCCGCTTCCATGGAAGAGATTTCTTCCGCGCTTACCAGCATCAAGGAGAATGTGGAGGTTGTAGACCACAATATCATTGATCTGGCAGATGAATCACAGGGCTTGTTTGATTATGCGGACGGAATGCGTAAGCGTGCAGAGGAACTGGAAAACGGCGCTATAAAGAACAGACAGAATACCAATGAGGTTGTCAGTGATATTGTCAGCAAGTTAAAACAGGCAATTGAGAGCAGCAAGAGCGTAGACCGTGTAAACGATCTGACCAATGAGATTTTAAGTATTTCCAGCCAGACAAACCTTCTGTCCTTAAATGCTTCCATCGAGGCGGCGCGTGCAGGAGAGGCAGGACGCGGATTTGCGGTTGTTGCAGATGAGATCAGCCAGCTTGCAAATTCCAGCCGTGAGGCAGCAAACAATATCCAGTCCATCAATAACATGGTTATTGAGGCGGTGAAGGAACTGATTGATAATTCAGATTCTATTGTGAAGTACATAAATGAAAGCATTCTGCCGGATTATGAGAATTTCGTAAATACCGGCAGGCAGTATAATGAAGATGCGCTTCATGTAAATGAGATTGTAAGCAGGTTCAACGATATGTCTGCAAATCTAAAGCAGCTTATGGAAAGCATTACCGATTCTATCAACGGCATCAATACGGCAGTTGATGAGAGTGCAAACGGTACATCAAACGTAGCTGCAAATACCTCTGATCTTGTAAAGGATATTGGGGAAATTGCAGATGCTATGAACGACAACAGACAGGTAGCAGGAAACCTGACAGACGAGGCAGACCGTTTTATCAACTTGTAATTCAGATTTCAGACAGCCCGGCAGATGCCGGGCTGTTTTTTGAAAAAATTCTTGATTTTTTTAATATTATGTGTTATGATTCATTTTACCAGCTGTTTGGTCATTTGAACTCTTTTTGTAATATCCTTTGCAGGAGGGGATTACAGAATAAAGGGGGACTGATCAAATGACAAATCATAAACTGTTCACAAAAGTGACAGCTATTCTTTGCATGGTATCCATGCTTTGTTTTTCCCATACGGGACCTGAAACAGTATACGCAAAAGATGTGTTCGCACTGGTGGCGCTGAATGCATACCAGAAGACCATAAATGTGGGGGACGAGTTTTATCTGGTTGCAATATCAACTGATGGAAAGAAGGTACGTTTTTCTTCGGGTGATTCCAGAGTGGCATCTGTTAATTCATACGGACTTGTCACTGCAAAGAAAGCAGGAACCGTAAAGATTACGGCAAAGACGGTCAACGGGGAGTCTTCCTGTAAAGTAACCGTCAGACAGACAACCATTGAGCTGGGTGCAAAGCAGATATACATGGACAATGGGACGCGTACAAAGCTGACCGCACGTGTTTCTACCGGGCATGCACCTGTGTTTAAGTCACAGAAAAAAAGTGTTGCGACCGTTGATGAAAGCGGAATGATTACAGCTGTAAAACCCGGAGAAACTGTGATTACTGTTTCCGCAGACAAAACATCCGTAACCTGCAAAGTGACTGTAAAAAAGCCGACAGTTGCCTTAAACAAAAGCAGGGCGGTTCTCTACAGGAACGGGGAATTAAAGCTCTCCGTGACCACCACTTCCAAAAGTACACCCAAATGGAAATCCAACAGGTCCAGTGTTGCCACGGTTGATGAAAGCGGCAGGGTAAAGGCGGTGAAACATGGAACTGCCATCATTACCGTAACCGTTGACGGGGTAAAGAAAACCTGCGAAATTACAGTACAGCAGCCGAAAATTACACTGGAACAGACACAGATGGCCCTTTCCCGGGGACAGAAAAAGCAGGTGAAAGCTACAGTATCATCAGGCAATGCACCGGCGTTTTCCAGTTCCAATTCAAATGTTGCAATTGTGGACGAAAAAGGTGTTGTAACTGCTGCCGGAAAAGGAAAGGCTTATATCACGGTATCGGAGGATGGCGTAAAGGCGAAGGTTACAGTTACGGTTAAATAACAAGGAAACATTCCCCTCCTGCAAAGGGTGTTGCAAAGTTGTAACAGTTCAGCTCAGGACTATGCACTCTGCTGCAAAGTCCGTGAAAATGCGTAAATTCTGCTAAGAGTGAATCCGGCTCTTTGCCGTAGGGCGCTAAACGTCCTGAGGACGTTTGTTCAGCGCGGACTGAAGTGGAACGCAGACAACTCTCAATAGCCGGATTCAGTAACTATTCGACAGAAGGCTGAATAGTTACGCAAAGTTTGCATTAGCGCCTGATTCTGGTATAATGTTGGGTGGCAAATCAAATTGCAAATGTGAGGAAATGAGGGAAAAACAAATGCCAAAGCTGATTTTTTTTGATATTGACGGAACCCTGTGGGATGAACAGATGATTATGCCGGAAAGTACAGTTCCTACTCTGAAAAAACTGCAGGAGAACGGACATAAAATCTTTTTATGCAGTGGACGCGCAAGGGGGAACATACGGGACAAAAGACTTTTGGATATCGGATTTGACGGAATTGTAGCGGCATGCGGAAATCATATTGAACTGGACCATGAGGTGGTTTATGAGCGGATTATTGAACCGCTGCTTACAAAAAAGGTGGTGGAACTTTTGCGCATATGCCATATGCCGGTTGTGCTGGAGGGACCAGAGCACCACTGGATTGACGAAGAAGGATTTGAAGAGGATCCCTATGTACTGTATCTGTTTAAGGAGATGGGAGAGTCGGCAAAACCGCTGCAGGGTTATACAGAAGATATCAGAATTAACAAATTTTCCGCGGACATTCTTCCGGATACGGATTATGAGCGGGTGAAACGGGAACTGCAGGGAGAGTTTGATTTTCTGCTTCATGAGGGGGATGTGGTGGAATTTATTCCCAAAGGGACTTCCAAGGCGACCGGAATTGAATGGCTCTGTAACCGTCTGCATGTGGACAAAGCGGATACGTATGCGGTTGGGGACAGCGTCAATGATCTTGACATGCTCGGGTTTGTGGGACATGGTATCTGTATGGGAAACGGCACGGATATTGCGAAACAGGCGGCAGAATATATTACTGCGGATATTCATGAGGATGGAATCCGGCGTGCAATGGAACATTACAGGCTATTATAGAGGAATGATACAGAACCCGCCCCTGTATATCCGGGCTGTCCTGGAATATGATAAGCAGCATTGAATGGCTGTTCCTGGAAATAAATTCTAAAAATAGAATAAACTTTAAATATTTCTGTTGACATTGAAAAACAACAGTGCTATTTTATTATCAGAACAAGGTTAGCACTCGAATCAAGTGAGTGCTAATAAAGAGTAAAAGGAGGCATGAACATTATGAAATTAGTTCCATTAACGGACAGAGTTGTATTGAAGCAGTTAGAGGCAGAAGAAACCACTGCATCTGGGATTATTCTGACAGGAACTGCACAGGAAAAACCGCAGGAGGCAGAGGTAATTGCAGTAGGCCCGGGCGGAATGGTTGACGGCAAGGAAGTGACCATGCAGGTAAAGGAAGGCCAGAAGGTGATCTATTCCAAATATTCCGGAACAGAAGTAAAACTTGAGGGTGAGGAATACATCATCGTCCGCCAGAACGATATTCTGGCAGTTGTTGAATAAGACAGAGATATTAATAGAAAGAAAGGAAGTAAGAATCAATGGCAAAGGAAATTAAGTATGGCTCAGAGGCCAGGGCAGCGCTGGGAGCCGGAGTTGACAAACTGGCAGATACCGTCCGTGTAACACTCGGACCGAAAGGACGCAACGTAGTACTGGATAAATCATTCGGCGCTCCGCTTATCACAAATGATGGTGTGACCATCGCAAAGGAAATTGAGCTTGAGGATGCGTTTGAGAATATGGGTGCCCAGCTTGTAAAGGAAGTGGCAACCAAGACAAATGATGTTGCTGGAGACGGTACCACAACCGCTACCGTATTGACACAGGCGATGGTTTCAGAGGGAATGAAGAACCTGGAAGCAGGGGCAAACCCAATTGTGTTAAGACGTGGAATGAAGAAAGCAACTGAGGTTGCGGTCAATGCCTTAAAGGAAATGAGCCAGAAGGTAAACGGCAAGGACCAGATTGCAAAGGTTGCAGCAATTTCCGCCGGAGATGAGGAAGTTGGAAACATGGTTGCGGATGCGATGGAGAAGGTCACCAATGACGGTGTCATTACCATTGAAGAGTCCAAGACCATGGAGACAGAGCTTGACCTGGTAGAAGGTATGCAGTTTGACAGAGGTTATCTGTCCGCCTATATGTGTACCGATATGGACAAGATGGAAGCTGTTCTGGACGATCCGTATGTTTTAATCACAGACAAGAAGATTTCCAACATTCAGGATATCCTGCCGCTTCTGGAGCAGATTGTACAGTCCGGCGCAAGGCTGTTAATCATTGCAGAGGATATAGAGGGCGAAGCACTCACTACCTTGATTGTCAACAAACTGCGCGGAACCTTCAATGTGGTTGCAGTGAAGGCACCGGGTTATGGTGACAGAAGAAAGGATATGCTGGAGGATATCGCAATCCTTACCGGCGGTCAGGTAATCAGCTCCGATTTAGGACTTGAGCTTAAGGATACAACACTTGATATGCTTGGCAAGGCAAAATCCGTCAAGGTTCAGAAGGAAAACACCATTATCGTGGACGGTTCAGGAGATAAGGACAAGATTCAGTCCAGAATCGGACAGATCCGTTCCCAGATTGAAGAAACCACTTCTGAGTTTGATAAGGAAAAACTGCAGGAAAGACTTGCAAAGATGGCAGGCGGTGTAGCAGTAATCCGTGTCGGCGCAGCAACCGAGACAGAGATGAAGGAAGCAAAGCTTCGTATGGAGGATGCGTTAAATGCAACCCGCGCGGCTGTAGAGGAAGGAATTATCGCAGGCGGCGGTTCTGCATATATCCATGCTTCCAAGAAGATTGAAGAACTGATTGAAGGACTGGAAGGTGACGAAAAGACAGGTGCAAAGGTAATCCTTAAGGCACTGGAATCCCCGCTTTATTATATTGCTGCCAATGCAGGACTGGAAGGGGCAGTCATTATCAATAAAGTCAAAGAATCAAAACAGGGAGTCGGATTTGACGCAACAAGCGAGGAGTATGTGGATATGGTATCCTCAGGAATTCTTGATCCGGTTAAGGTGACAAGAAGTGCCCTGCAGAATGCAACCTCTGTTGCATCCACGCTTCTTACCACAGAATCTGCGGTTGCAAATATCAAGGAAGATGCGCCTGCAATGCCGGCCGGAGCCCCAGGCGGAATGGGAATGATGTAATCCTTGTAATCCCCTTCTTTTCAAGGGGATTACCTACGTACATCGCTCCGCGTAAGCGGACTATAAATGCGATGTGCTC